>JAPLSK010000269.1 GCA_026398675.1 bacterium
ATTCCGATGGACAAGCTGACCCTGGCGCCCGCCACGTATCTCTACCCCGCGCCCGTCGTCGTGGTGAGCTGCGGCGTCGGGGAGCGGGCGAATTTGATAACCCTGGCCTGGGCGGCCAACGTCTGCGCCGACCCGCCCCAACTGGCCATCGCGGTACGCTCGACCCGCCACTCCCACCCCCTGATTACGGAGATTGGTGAGTTCGTGGTCAACCTCCCCGCCGCCGGGCACATCGTCGCGGTGGACTTCTGCGGCACCGCCTCCGGGCGGGACGTGGACAAGTGGGCCGAGACCGGCCTGACCCCCGTCCCCTCGGAGAAGGTCGAGCCGCCGCGCATCGGCGAGTTCCCGGTCAACATCGAGTGCGCCCTCAAGCACACGCTCCCCCTGGGCTCCCACGACCTATTCGTGGGCGAGGTGCTGGCGGTCCACGTCGCCCGGAGCGCGGCCGACGGGGACGGCCGGGTGGACCAGGATCGGCTGGCCTCGGTGGTTTACGGCCACGGTCGGATGTACTACGGTCTGGGGGGGACGCTGGGGCAGGCGTTCCAGGCCCACCGGAAGAAAAAGGGATGACGAGGGTCGTTGGCTTTCTCGTGAACGTCGCGCTTCTTTATTCGATTCCGTTTCACGCCGCGGCCACCGCCGCCGAGGTCGCCATCGGCGACATGGGCTTCCCCCTGAACACCCCCTGTCCGCGCCTCGGCGATTGCGATGATGTAGGGGCGGGTTTTTTCTCCCGCCCGCCCCCCTCCCTAGCCCGTCGGCGCGCCGCCCCCCAGAGGGGGGAGGGGAAAATGTAAGGCGGGGGCTCCGTACCCCGCCCGTTTTTTCTAAGGTGGCCCTCGCCCCGGCCCATGCCGCGCAATTGCGCCGATGTTGGGCGGACCCGACGAAACGGCGTGAAAGGTGCTATAATGTATTAGCTTTGGAGACGATACATCTTCCACAACGGGGAGGACCGGTGAAGCGGTTGCCTGTACTTCTGCTCCTGATCGCGCTGGGCGCCCCCGCGGCGGCTGAAGAGGTCATCGTCGGCGAGATGGACGCCGACTGCAACTTGCCCTTCTGATCGTTCACCGCCAACTACGACGGCAACGAGCCCGAGCCGGTCTCCTCCGCCGACCCAGTCGTCTTCGACGTCTCCGCCGACGGCTGGTTCGAGATGCCCGACTTCCAGCCCTTCCACTACGACGGCCTGGACAACCTTCTTATCGAGGTCCAGTGGATGGGCGACAACGGGGCCGACCTCAATACCTGGATAACGCGCACGGACACCAACCGCCTGCTCTACCACCAAGACCTCGAAGAGGACGTGGGCTATCCGGTGCAGATTTACCACCGCTTCCGCATTACCATCGAGTTCGACCAGCGGGTGGAAGAGGTGAGCTGGGGGTTGATTAAAGCAGGATTCTAGGCCACGCTCGCGGGAAAAGGCACGGGTAGAGCGCGACCTCTCCCCGCGGGGCCGTGTCCAGCTTCAAGCTGGGTGATCAAGGCCGGGTTCTAGGGGTTTACATAACCCCCTCTCCCTTTTAGGGAGAGGCTCGCCTACGGGTGGGGGTGAGGGTCGGGGTTGGAACTGGACAAAGGCACAATGAGCGGGAGGGTCTGGAGACCCTCCCCCACGGGCTTAGGTGAGGGCTGCTGTGATTTCCCCTCCCCCCTTTGGGGGGAAGCGCGCTTACGGGCCAGGGAGGGGGGTGTAGCGGTTCCCCTTCCCCTTCCAGGGAGAGGCTCGCCTACGGGCGGGGGTGAGGGTCGAGGCGGCCGTCCCCCTCTCCCTTCCAGGGAGCGGCGCGCCGACGGGTAGGGGTGAGGGTCGAAGCGGGGAGCGAAAGCCGCGGCCAGCAACCGGAGCCACCCTACAGAAGGAAAAAGGAAACCATGCCGACGGACGCCGAACTTTCCGGAAAACCGCAAAACCTCGCCGGCCTCCTGGACTACCAGCCCCACGCGGTGGTGAGCCGGGCCATCGTGGACAAGCCGGTGGGCACGCTGACCCTCTTCGCCTTCGACGCCGGGGAGGGCCTCTCCGAGCACACGGCCCCCTACGACGCGGTGGTGCTCGTGGTGGACGGCTCCCTGGAGATAACCATCTCCGGGAAACCGAGCCAGGTGGGGACCGGCCAGATGCTGGTCATGCCCGCCCATGAGCCGCACGCCCTGCGGGCCCAGGAAAGGGCGAAGATGCTCCTGGTGATGATCCGGGCTTGAGGGCTGGAAGGCCGCGAAACGATACCCTTATCCGAGAGCGAGGTGGCCGATGGGCGTCACGCTGTCCGCCGTCATCCACCGCCGGGGCGCGGTGTGGTTGGCCCGCTGCCCCGAGGTGGGCACCATGTGCCAGGGCGCCACCTACGGGGAGGCGCTGGCCAACCTCAAGCGGATAACCGAGGAGTACCTGAAGAGCTTCGCCCTGCCGGAGGATTTCGACCGGGCCACGCTGACGCCCTTCGTGGCCGAGGCGCCCAAGCCGGGCTCCGGGGGCCGACCGTCGGTGTAGGCGTCGCGGGGATGAAAGCGGGCGGGCTTTTCGGTCCGCCTTTTTTTACCGTCCAGCCGTTTGCGCCGAAGTAGGGGCCGACCGACCGGTCGGGTGAGCGGGCGACCGTGGAAGGTCGCCCCTACGGGGGGAATCGCACGGTCCTAAATGTAGGGCGGGGACTTTAGTCCCCGCCGCTTTCACGTTCCCGACCTCGATCCTAACCCTTACCTGTGCACCGCCGATTGCGACGACGTAGGGGCGGGGCTCCGTCCCCGCCCGCTGGCGACCACAGAGGGTCGCCCCTACGGGGGGAATCGCACGGTCCTAAATGTAGGGCGGGGACTTTAATTCACGCCGCTTTACCCCTCACCAGC
>JAPLSK010000270.1 GCA_026398675.1 bacterium
CCAGGCCGTGGCGCCAGCGGGGGTGCAGCCACCGGTCGGCCGAGAGCCGGACTATCCCGCCCGAATCGGCCAGCCGCTGAAGCTCCGCCTCGGCCGCCTGGGGCAAGAGGTTCGACCGTTTCGCCAGCTCGGGCGTCGTGAGGTCCTTGCGGGGCAGGGGGTTGTGCTTGAGCCAGAGGGGCAGCGCCTCCCGGGGGCCGATACCGTCCAGCTCGACGAGCGCCTCCCGGTAGCTGGCCCGCTTGCGGCGGTGCTTCTGGGCCAGGGGGTCGAGCACCCGCCCACCCGCGACGGTCAACGACGGCGAAGGAATCCGGAGAATGAATCTTTCGCCGAAGAAGACGGGGTGGTTCCCCTCGAACTCGATCTGGGCCAGACACTCCTCGCCGGGCTTCAATTTCTCCCGGTCCAAAAGGACCAGTCGGCAGTTGAGCTCGCTCGTCCCCTTGAGGAGTTTCAGGTGGCAGAGGTTCTGCAACTCGTCCGCCGAAGCCAGGAGCCTTACCTTGGCGTCGAAACGGTTGGAGAGGGTGACGCAGCCGGGGGTGATGATTTCGTCGCCCCGCTTCACGCCCCGCTTAGGGAGGTTGGTGAGGTTGACCGCCGCCCGCAGGCCGGGGATGACCTCCTCCCGGGGCCGGCCGTTCACCTGGAGGCCCCTGACCCGGGCGGAGCCGCCGCCGGGCTGAATCTCCACCGAATCCCCAACGCGCAGCGTCCCCGAGGCGATCGTGCCGGTGACCACGGCGCCGAAGCCCTCCATCTTGAATGACCGGTCCGCGGCCAGGCGGAAGGGCCGGCCGGAATCGTCCACCCTCTTCGATTCCTCCGCCAGCCGGATGAGCTCCCGTTTCAGCTCCTCGAGGCCGACGCCCGTCCGGGCGCTGGTGCGGATGATTCTGGCGCCGGCCAAGCCGGTGTGGGACAGCGTTTCCCTGACATCCTCCTCCAGGAGCGTCAACCACTCCAGGTCCTCGACCAGGTCCACCTTGGTCAGGGCCACCACGCCGCGCCGGACACCCAGGAGCTCCACCACGTCCAGGTGCTCGGTGGTCTGTGGCATTATCCCCTCGTCGGCGGCGATTACCAGGAGCACCGCCTCAAAGCCCACGGCGCCCGCGACCATCTCCCGCACCAGCCGCTCGTGTCCCGGCACGTCCACGAAGGCCAACTCGCCCGCCGGGGTTTCCAGAAAGGCGAAGCCCAGGCGGATGGAGATTTTCCGCTGCTGCTCCTCGGGCAGCCGGTCGGGGTCCGTGCCGGTGAGCGCCTTTACCAGGGCACTCTTGCCGTGGTCCACGTGCCCGGCGGTGCCGAAGAGCGGAGGGGCGGCGGCGGTCGGTTGAATTTTTTCCATTTCCTTTTTCCTAAGATTCCGCGGTGATTATAAAACCCGGTGGACCGGGGCACAATCCGCGCGGTATAATTTCAGGCAGGCACGGGTCTTCACGAACTGTCCCCACCAACGGGAGGGCCGATGTCGGCGGCGGAATGGCTCAAGAAGAATTGGATGTACGTCGTCCTGGGGCTCATCGTCGCCGGGTGGCTGGCGTACTCCTATTTCTCTCATTACGTCCTCGAGGACGCCTACATCTCGTTCCGCTACTCGCGCAACCTGGTGCGCGGAGAAGGCCTCGTCTACAACCCCGGGGAACGGGCCGAGGGGTACACGAACCTCCTGTGGGTGCTGTCGGTAGCGGCCGGGACGGCGCTCGGGCTGGAGGCGGAGACGGCGGCGGTG
>JAPLSK010000271.1 GCA_026398675.1 bacterium
CTGACACTTTCCCATTCGGATTTCGCCTACGGCACCGCGTACACCTTCTACCTCACCTCGGCCCACTCCAGCTCGGGTCGGGCCCTGGACGGCTCGGTGGTGCCCAACCCCTTTGACTTCACCACCGAGTACCAGGCCCCGTACCTCATCGCCACCGATCCCGCCGACGGCGCGCTGATGCAGCCCGTGGACAAGGACATCGTCCTCACCTTCGACATCGCCATGGACACCGACACCTCGCAGCTCACCTTCACCTGTTCCCCCAACCCCGGCGGGTGGACGCGTGCGTGGTCCTCGGGCGACAAGGTGCTGACCCTTTCTCACACCGACTTCGGCTACGAGACCTACTACACCTTCACTCTCACCCAGGCGCATTCGGCCTATGGGGTGCCGCTGGGCGGAGCCTCGGTCCCCAACCCCTTCCACTTCACCACCCAGCCCCAGGCGCCGATTCTGGTGGAGACCGACCCCGAGGACGGCGAGACCAACGTGCCCGTCGAGGCGGACGTCGTGCTGACCTTCGACCGGGCCATGGACACGAACCCCTCGTCGCTCACCTTCGACTGCGGCCCCGATCCGGGGGGTTGGACGCGCGCCTGGTCCTCGGGAGACAAGGTCCTCACCCTCTCCCACTCGAACTTCGCCGAGGACGCCGAGTACACCTTCGAGCTGTTGACGGCCAAATCGGCGGGGGGGCTTGACCTGGCCGGCTCCGCGGTGCCCAACCCCTTCACTTTCCGCACCGAGTCGCCCTGGCCGATTCTCATCGAGACAACGCCCGCCGACGGGGCCGCCGATATCCCCGTCGGGCTGGACGTGATACTGGTCTTCGACCGGCCCATGGACTCCGACACCGAGCTGGTGGACTTCACCTGCACCCCCGATCCGGGCGGGTGGGAGCTAACCTGGACCGACGACACCACCCTGCACCTGGCCCACGAGTTCTTCGCTTACGAGACGACCCACACCTTCGAGCTCCTGGACGCGGTCTCCGAAGACGGCCACCACTTCACCGATTCCATGGTGCCCAACCCCTTCAGCTTCACCACCGAGGAGTACGTGGGGGTGATTCTGGGCGACCTCGGAGCGTCGGCGTCCGACGAGGGCGTCCTCGTCAACTGGCGATTCTCGGGCGAGGAGCCGGTCGGAATCCGGGTTCTGCGCTCGGTGGAGGGTGGGCCGCCCGAACAAATGTTCGCCCAAAGTCTGCCCGGCGGTTCGACGGTTTATCTCGACCGCGAGGTGGCGCCGGGGACGGGCTACAGCTACTGGCTGGAGACCGTGGACGCCCTTGGCGTCGTCGAGCGCTTCGGTCCCACCGATAAGATACAGCTTCAGCCCGGGGCGCTGGCCTTCGGGATGGACAACCCATACCCCCAGCCGGCGGATGGCAGGGTCCACCTGAACTTCACCCTGCCCGCGGACGGCCGGGTGGAGTTGACGATCTACGACCTGGCGGGGCGGCGGGTTGCCACTCTGGTGGATGCCGAGCTGACCGCCGGGCGGCACGATGTTGCCTGGGACTGCGCGTCCGACCCGTCGGGCGTGTACCTCGTCCGCCTGAGCGCGCCTTTGGGCGCCTTGACGAACCGTGTGGTAGTCGCCCGCTAACCCGCTTTAACGCGCTAAAAAGGGGACCGGTCGCCGGTTCCCTTTTTGTTGCAACTTCTTGTGGTCGGCTCTATAATAAATGTGGAAAAATCCCTTTCCTCATTTAATCGTATGACTGGAGGAGCGATGAAAACGGCTCTGGTGTTGCTTTTATCAATCCCGCTGGCCGTGCTGGCCTACGGGACGGCGGAGCAGACCGACTGGTCCGGCGGCGACGGGGTGCCCGGTCCGGTAACCAACTGGGAGGACACCTTCGAGTCGGCGACCGACGTCAACTGGTCGGGCATACCGGGTAGATTCGTCCTGTCCGGTGAGGCGCTGGACACACCTGTTGAGCATCTGGTGGACGATGATATCAATTTTCCAAACTCGGTCTACGCGGCTGATTTGGACGGCGACGGCGATCAGGACGTCCTATGTGCAGCTTACAATGATAATGAAATCGCATGGTGGGAAAACCTAGATGGCTCAGGCATGAACTGGTACTTTCACTTCGTGGCCGTTAATTTTAACGGCGCCCAATCCGTTTACGCCGCAGATATAGACGGTGACGACGACCTTGACATACTGGGCGCCGCCGGTTTGGATGGGGATGTCGTCTGCTGGCTCAATGCCGACGGTGACGGGGGCAGTTGGACAAGAGTTCTAATCGATTACAATTTCCTCGGTGCTATTTCGGTTTACGCCGCGGACGTGGACGGAGACGACGACACCGACGTCATCGGAGCCGCATGGCGCGGGGATGAAATAGCGTGGTGGTCGAATGACGACGGTGCGGGAACTGACTGGACCAAACACACCGTGGAGAGCGACTACGACGGTGCGACGTGCGTTTACGCGGCTGATGTGGACGGAGACGACGATATCGACATCCTAGGCACAAGCTCTAGCTTCAACGAAATAGCTTGGTGGGAAAACACCGACGGATCGGGAACCTCCTGGATCAAACATGTGTTGAGCGGCGGGTTTGGTTCAGCCAACTCGGTTTGTGCGACCGACATGAACGGTGATGGGGACATAGATATCATCGGCTCGGCATACAGTCTAAACAGCATTTTCTGGTGGGAAAACAGAGACGGCTCTGGCTCAAGTTGGACCGACCACATGGTGGATAACAACTTTGAAGGAACCTGCTGGGTCTCCGCCGCCGATGTTGACGGCGATAACGACAAGGACATCCTTGGAGCGGCGTGCGTCGGGGACGACATCACCTGGTGGGAGAACATGGATGGTGAGGGAACCAGTTGGACCGAACACCTGGTCTTCGGCTACTTCGACGGCGCCGTTTCCGTTTATGCGGCCGACCTCGATGGCGATAAAGGCCTAGATGTTCTGGGGGCCTGCGCCTATGCGGATACCATCGCCTGGTGGGAGGTGACGGAGTTTCGGGATTCGGGAGAGCTGGCGAGTTCCATCCTGGACACCGGCGGCGGCGTGGGGTGGGGTGTCGTGGATTGGGTTGACGACGAGCCGGCTGACACCACGCTGACCGTCGAGGCCCGGGCGTCCGACAACGCCGGCGCGATGGGCGACTGGGTGGAAATCGCCGAGGACGACCTGTCCGACTACCTCCCCGACGGCCTGCGCTACCTCCAGTACCGGGTGGGCCTGGAATCCGCGACCGGCGAGGCCACACCGACGTTCAACTGGGTCAGGTTTTCCTGGAGCGATGACCCGGCGGTGGATGATGTGGAGCTGTCCGCCTCGGCCGCCGAGGATGGGATTCTCATCGGCTGGACGATTCGGGGCGATGTCCCCGCCAGGCTGCGGATTCTGCGCGAGGTGAACGGCGGCATATCTCCGCTCCACACCGATGCCCTCCCCGGTTCGGCGAGGCGCTACCTGGACCATGGCGTTGAGCCGGGATTCGAGTACCGCTACTGGCTGGAGGTCGTCGAGGCCGACGGGTCGGTTTCCCGCTTCGGTCCCACCGAGGCAGTGCACATCGAGTCGGAGGGGATAGCCTTGTCTCTGAGCGAGTCCTACCCCTCGCCGGCGTTGGACACGGTGTCCATCGCCCTTAACCTACCTGAGGATGGCCGCGTGGAGCTGACGGTTTACGACCTGGCCGGTAGGCGCATGGCGACGCTCGTTGACTCGGAGTTGACCGCGGGCCGCCACGAGGTTTCCTGGAACTGCGCGGAAATCCCCTCCGGCGTGTACCTCTACCGCCTGGAAACGAGCGCGGGGTCACTGACCAATCGTTTAGTAATCGGCCGCTAGACTCGTTTTGCCCGGAAAA
>JAPLSK010000272.1 GCA_026398675.1 bacterium
GTTTACTGGCCGAGCTGCCCGAGAACGAGCGCCGGGCCATCGAGCTGGCGTACCTGGAGGGCGTGGATTACCGCGACGCCGCCGCGGCCCTCGGGTGCCCCGAGGCCACCCTGAAGACCTGGGTCCACCGGGGGAGGAAAAAGCTGCGGGAGCTCTACGTCGAGCGGACGGGCGATTCGTTCCAGGTTGTCGAGTGAAACGGGTTTGGGCTATGCTTTGCGAGGGGTGACGATGGACGCCGATGAACTGAGAGACCTTTTCGACCGATACGCGGCCGGTGAGCTGGCCCCCGAGGAACGGGAGGCCTTTCTCCGCGCCATGGAGAGGGTCCGGGGAAAGGTGGAGGGCGTCGAGGAAAGGGTCGGCCGGCTGGAGGGGGAAATTTCCGACCGGGTGAACGAATCCATCGGCAGAGCCCTCTCCAATGTTGACCGGGTTGGCGGAAAGCTCGACGCCAGGTTCGCCGAGGGTGAGGAAAAGCTCCGGCGCAAGCCGGACCTCCTGGAAGAGCTGGACCTTGCCCGGCGGATAGAGGAAAAACTTCACCGGGTTGTGCTCTTCCGGGCTCCGGAGGGCCTCGGGGCGAACGTGATGCGGAGCGTTTCCGCCGAGAAGCGCCCGAAGGTGGTCATCCCGCCGATGCGCCGCTCGCTGATGCCCGCGGTTCTCCTGGGTGGCGGGCTTCTCGTGGCGCTGACGGTCGGCGCCGCCGCCATTCTCCCACTGTTCGGGGTAAACCTCGGCGTGAATTTGGGCGGGGTCGAACTTCCCGATTGGTTCACGAAAATTCCGGCGGGTCTGTCGGCCTGCTTCGGCGCCGGCATGGTCCTGCGGACCCTGTTGCGCGCGAGGAACGATCCGGCCTTTAAGACCGCCGCGAAGAGAGGATAGGAAACGATGGACGGGGACCATCTACCCGACGGCCGTCGCGAGGTGAGCGTCCTGTTCACCGACCTGGAGGGCTTTGCAAAGCTGACCGAAAAGCTGGGCGACGGGCGTGTCGCCGCTCTCCTGGCCGATTACTACGCCGCCGTGGGCCGGATAATCGAAAAGCACGGCGGGGTGGTGGACAAGCTCATCGGCGACGGCGTCTTCGCCACCTTCAACGCCGTGGTCGCCCTCGAAAATCATCGTCCGGTCGCTCGGAAGGCGGGGGAGGAGATAATCGCGGAAATCTCCGGGCTCGATGCCGGCGGCAAGCCGCTCCGGGCCGCCGTTTACGCCGCTTCCGGTCCCGCCGAGGTCCACACCTTCACCGCCGGCGGCCACACCGCCACCACCGTCGTCGGCCGGACGGTCAACCGCGCCGGCATGGCGATGCGCCGACCGCGCTACGGCTCGGTGACGGACGCCGACCGTTCATAGCCGTCTTTCCCGCGATGAACCCCGCCCCGGCGGGGTTTTTTCCGTATTTGACGCCCGCGGCGGCCTGGGATAAGATAGCCCCATGCTCAACGCTTCCCCAGCGGCCGAGCCTTACAGCGTCAGCGGGCTGACCGCCCTCATCAAGGGCACCCTCGAGGAGCGCTACGCCGGGGTCTGGGTGGCCGGGGAGCTGACGGACGTGAAACTGGCCGCGAGCGGCCATCTCTACTTCCGCCTGAAGGACGAGGGGGCGGTGCTGGGCTGCGCCATGTTCCGCCCGCGGCCCCAGCGGCTCGGCTTCGTCCCCGCGGACGGGCTCGAGGTGGTGGCCCGCGGCGACGTCTCCGTGTACCCGCCCCGGGGGAACTATCAGCTCATCTGCGACGAGCTGGTTCTGCGCGGGATGGGGGAGCTCCAGCGGGCCTTCGAGGAATTAAAAGCGAGGCTTGCCGCCGAGGGGCTCTTCGCCGCCGAGGGAAAAAGACCTTTGCCGCGCCTGCCGAAGAGGGTGGGCGTGGTCACCAGCCGCGACGGTGCGGCTCTGCGAGACATCCTGCGAGTCCTGGCGCGCCGACACGCCGGCCTGGACGTCGTCCTCCGGCACGCGCTGGTCCAGGGCGAGGGCGCCGGGGCGGAGCTGGCCCGCGCCGTGGAGGAACTCGGCGCATCGGGGCTGGTGGACGTGCTCATCGTGGGGCGGGGCGGAGGCTCCTACGAGGACCTCTTCTGCTTCAACGACGAGCGGCTTATCCGGGCGATTCACGCCTGCCCGGTGCCGGTCATCTCCGCCGTGGGGCACGAGGTGGACGTGACCCTCGCGGACCTGGCGGCCGACGTGCGGGCTCCGACCCCCAGCGCCGCCGCCGAGATGGTCACCGCCGAGCGCGACGAGCTCCGACGCCGCGTCGCCGCGGGGCGGGGCTCCCTCCGCCGCATCGCCGCGGATCTGCTGAAGTTTGAAGGCCAGCGGCTGGACCATTTTCAAAAAACTCTTTCGGTGGAGCGGCTCTCCGGTTACCTGAACCTCCGCCGCCAGCGGGTGGACGGTCTGGGCGAGCGCCTGCGGCACGGCGCGCGCTCGGCCGTCGAGGCGGGTAAGTCGAGATTCGCGCGGGTCCGGCTGGCCCTCTCCCGGGCCCACACGGTTCCCCGTCTGCGCGAGAGGGCCTTGGCGGGCCTCATCCGTCGGGCGAGTCTCTCCGCATCCGGCGGGGTATACTCTCACCGGGTGCGCCTTGGCTCGGGGACGGGAAAGCTCGCCGCCCTCGACCCCCGGGGCGTCATCGGCCGGGGTTACGGCCACCTCTCGCGTAAAGGCGCGCCCGTTCGCTCCATAAAGGAACTGCAACCATCCGACGAACTGGGCGTGACCGTCCACGACGG
>JAPLSK010000273.1 GCA_026398675.1 bacterium
GGCTCCGTGACATGATGGCCGAGTACCGCCTGTCGTACTACGGTCCACTGCGCCACCACATCGCGCCCGCGCCCGACCGGCAGCGCTGGTGGTTGTGGCTGGACGACGTGGCCGCGAGCAGGACCGAAGAACCCCGGGACGACTTCGGAACGTTTTGCCCCCACTGACCCGTCCGGGGCCGGTGATGGGGCTACCCTGAAAACGGGCGGACCGACCGGTCAACCCGTTTTTTCTGATGGAAACCACATCCACCCCTCTCCCTGACCCGTAGGCGAGCCTCTCCCCAAATGTAGGGCGGGGATTTTAACCGAGCGAAGCGAGCTATGCCCCCGGCAAATCCCCGCCGCTTCACCCCTCACCCTAGCCCGTAGGCGCGCCTCTCCCTGGGAGGGAGAGGGGACATGCAGCGGCCCTCACCCCGGCAAAACAACCGGTCCACCCGTTGACTTTGGCCGCCCCCTAGTCCTATCATCGTCCGGCACGCGTTAATTCCCCGGAAAGGAGTAGGTTTGCTCAAAGGGCTCCTCCAGCTCGCGGTGGACCACGCCCTCGTGTACGGGGCGAGTTACGCCGAGGCCCGGTACCAGAACCTGGTGACCGAGGACGTCTCGGTGAAGAACGGGGCGGTGCAGACGGCCAACCGCGGGTACGACAAGGGATTCGGCGTTCGCGTGGTCTACGACGGCGCCTTCGGCTTCGCCTGCTCGAGCGTCATGACGTCGGAAGAGATGCGCCGGACGGCGGCCCGCGCCTTGGGCATCGCCAGGGCCTCGGCCACGGTCAAGCGCGAACCCCTCATCCTCGACCGCCTCGACGCCTACGTTGGCTACTGGCCCAACGCTTATCGAATCCATCCCTTCGACGTCCCCCTGGAAAAGAAGGCGGACCTCCTCCTGGAGGCCACCGAGGCCATGCGCGTCGGCGACGAAATCCGCGTGGTCGAGGGCTTCATCCACTCCCAGGAAACGCACAAGTTCTTCGTGAGCTCGCTGGGCTCGGCCATCGAGCAGCGCAAGGTCGAGTGCGGCGGCGGGCTTTCTTGCATCGCTGTGGCCGACGGGGACATGCAGCGGCGCACCTACCCCTGCAGCATGCGCGGGCTCCACCAGGCCCGGGGCTGGGAGCTCATCGAGGAGTTGGACCTCGTGAAAAACGCCCCCCGGGTGGGCGCCGAGGCCGTGGAGCTCGTCCACGCCCCCGAGGCCCCCGCCGGCGAGATGGACCTCGTCATTGACGGCTCCCAGATGATGTTGCAGATTCACGAGAGCTGCGGCCACGCCGTCGAGCTGGACCGGGTCATCGGCCAGGAGGCGAGCTTCGCCGGCACCAGCTTCCTGACCCTGGACAAGCGCGGCAGCTACATCTACGGCTCGCCCATCGTCAACATTTACGCCGACGCGACGCTGCCCGGATCCCTCGGCTACTTCGCCTTCGACGACGAGGGCGTTCCGGCGCAGAAGTTCTACATCGTCAAGGACGGCGTCTTCTGCGACTACCTCTCCACCCGGGACACGGCGCACCTTCACGGCGGCGGGTCTCACGGCGCCTGCCGGGCCCAGAGCTGGAGCGACTTCCCCATCTGCCGCATGACCAGCGTCTGCCTGGAGCCCGGCGACGCCTCCTTCGAGGACCTCGTGGGCGGCGTGAAGCGCGGCCTGTTCCTCGCGACCAACAAGAGCTGGTCCATAGACGACAAACGGATAAACTTCCAGTTCGGCGTAGAGTACGCCCGGGAGATAGAGGACGGCCGGCTGGGCCGCGTGGTGAAGAACGCGCTCTACTATGACAAAACCCCGCGGTTCTGGGGCTCCTGCGACGCCATCGGCGACCGGGACCAGTGGTTCCTCTGGGGAACCCCCAACTGCGGCAAGGGGGAGCCGACGCAGGTGATGCGCATCGGTCACGGAACCTCCCCGGCCCGCTTCCGCGGCGTGAAGGTAGGTGTTGCCAAATGATGCTTGGACGCGACCGGACCCTGGAGACCCTCTCCCGCGCCGTGGACCTCGGCGGAGCCGACGGACTCGAAGCCTCTCTCTTCGTCTCCGACTTGAACCTCACCCGCTTCGCCAACTCATACATCCACCAGAACGTCTCCAAGCGGGACGCGACCGTCACCGTCCGGGCCGTGGTGGACGGAAATCGGGTGGGGATGGTGACGACGAACGACCTGTCGGACGAGGGGCTGGCGCGGGCGGTGGAGGGAGCGGCGGCCGCCGCCGGCATCGTGCCGCCCAACCCCCGATTCCCCGGCCTCCCCGGACCCCAGGAGTACCCCGAGGTCGAGGCCTGGGTCGAAGAGACCCACCGGGCCGAGGCGATGTTCCGCGCCGAAGAGGTGGCTAAAATCATCGCCGCCGGCGACGAGTACGGCTTCAACGCCGCGGGCGCCTACGTCACCGGCGGCAGCGAGGTGGCGCTGGTGAACTCCCTGGGGCTCGCGGCCTATTACTGCGGCACGCGGGCCGCGGTCAACACCACCATTCTGTCGCGCACCTCGGCGGGCTGGTCGGCCGAAGACTCCAAGGACGTGCGGAACCTCGACGCCTCCGCCATCGGCCGCCGGGCCGC
>JAPLSK010000274.1 GCA_026398675.1 bacterium
GGCCTTGGCCGGCTCGCGCTGGAAGAGCATGGCGCTGTCATATCCCTGATCGCGGCAGAAGGCGTCGGCTGCGGGCTTGCCGCAGACGCCGCCCGAGTTGCTGGTCATCCTGGCGGCCCTGGCAACGCTGGCCGGTGGCCGCGAGCCGCTCCAGCGCTCCACCCAACCGACGTTGCCGCCCCCCGGGGACAGCCTGGACAACGTCGTCGTGGCCATTGACGATACCGCGTCCGAGGTTTGGATCGGCACGCTGAAGAATTTCGGCCGGTCCACGGACGGCGGGGAAACGTGGAGCGCCTACGGCTACGACGACGGCCTGCCCGGCTCGGCGTCCGACGTGGGGACGGTGCGCATCGCCCCCGAGGGCGACGTGTACCTGGGCTGCTTCTTCCCGCGGGAAAGCGGGCTGGACCCCCTCGCGGGCGCGGGGCTGGCCCGGACCCGCGACGGCGGCCGGACCTGGGACACCTGGACCACCGCGGACGGCCTGGGCAACAACGCCGTGTGGGACACCGAGTCCGACGGGGAGGGGACCATCTGGGCCGGGTGCTGGTCCGGCGGGGTGGCGATTTCCCACGACGACGGGGACACCTGGCACCGGCGCGTCCCCAGCGAACAACTTTACGGCGACAACGTCTTCGCCCTGGCTCGTACCGAGGATTACCTCTTCGCCGGCACCGGCGCGGGCCTAGCCGTCTCCACCGACAGCGGCGAGACCTGGGAGCTCCAGGGCGTGCCCGATCAGGGCGGGAACTCGAGCCAGGTGGTGGGCTTCGTCGAGGTTCAGGAGAAGGACGAGGGGCCCTGGGTGTGGGTCGGGACCGTCACCGGCGCGCAGGGCGAATGGTACGGCCTGTGGCTGGTGCGCTGGTACGACACGTACTGGGGCTGGACCCGGTTCGCCGCCGAAACCACGCCGGGGCTGAACTCGAACGCCATCTACTGGATCGAGCCCGGCGCGGAGGACCATCTCTGGGTAGCCACCGCCTACAACGGCCCGGGCCAGGCGGGCGGCCTCTCACACCGCTTCCCCAACGGCACCTGGGAGACCATCACCGGCCGCGGGCTCTATTCCAACAACATCTACTCCGTCTCCACACAGGACAACGAAACCATCTGGGCCGGGACGCCGGTGGGGCTGCAGGTCTCGCGCGACGGCGGCGCCTCCTTCGACATCATAGACTTCCAGCCGCGCTCTGGCTTCGTGGACGAGCCCGTCGCCTACGCCTTCCCCAACCCCTTCTCGCCCATGGGCCACGGCGCATGCACCATCCGCTTCAGCGTCTCCGGGAGCCCCCTGACCCACGACGCGGTGGTGGACATAGACATCTACGATCTCGAGGGGCGGCACGTTAAAAACATCGTGAAGGACGAGGTCTACCAGGGCGGCTTCGAGTACCAGAAGGACGTCTGGGACGGCACCGATGCCTCGGGGCGCCGGGTGGCCAACGGGGTGTACTACTACGTGATTCAGGCCAACGGCGAGCGGGCCTTCGTGGGCAAGATCGCCGTGGTGGAGTGAGGTGGCCGATATGAAAAAAATCGTAGGGCTCCTTCTCGTCATCGCGCTCATCTCAACAGCGTCGGACTACGACGGCGGGGGCCGTCCGGGGGCGGTGCTCCGGCTGGGCTGGGGCGTGAGAACCCTGGGCATGGGCCGCGTGGGGGTCGCCCTGGTGGAGGACGCCGAGGCGGTGGGCTACAACCCCGCCGGGCTGGCCTTCGCCCTGAAAATCCAGGGCCTCCTGTTCCACCGCGAGCTGTCGCTGGACCGGACCCAGTCCAGCGCCGGCTTCGTCTACCCCCTGCCCATCCCCGACGCCCGGGCCACGGCGGAAGCGGCCTGGTACTACCTGCGGGTCGGCGGCTTCGACGGCCGGGACACCGGCGGCAACCGCACCGGCGAGTTCTCCTACGACGAGCACATCGCCAACTTCGCCTTCGGCATCCGGCCGCTGGAGTGGCTCGGCGTGGGGCTGACGGCGCGGATGATGTTCACCTCCGTGGCCGGGAAAACGGCCGAGGGCGGGGCGGTGGACCTGGGGTTCCAGGTGCGGCCCTGGGAAGGGCTGGCCGTCGGCCTCTGCGCGCGCGACGTGATCGGCAGCTACAAGTGGAAGACCGCCGCCGCCACCGAAGAGGCCCTGCCCGTCGAGTACGCGGCGGGCATCGGCTACGACCTGGACGGCTGGCTGCGGATCGAGGCGGACTTCGTCACCACGGACGTCACGCGGCCGGAGTGGCGCCTGGGCGCCGAATACTGGCCCGTGCCGACCCTGGCGCTGCGCGCGGGCTACGAGACACCGAACCTCGAGACCGGCGAAATCTCCGCCGGGGCGAGCATCGTCACGGGGCTCTTCGAGGGCGGCGAGATGCGCGTGGACTACGCCTTCCGCACCGACCCGCTCGGCGCCGGGCCGTCCCACGCCGTGGCGCTCTCGCTCATGTTCTAAAAAGGGGGAAGCATGTTCTGGGGACTGACCTGGTTCATCTGGGCGCCGATCCTCTTTCTGGCCTGGGTGCTGCCGATGATAATCGGGGCGATGATCGGGCGTTCCAAGGGCCTCGGCTTCACCGGATTTCTGCTGGGTTTTTTCCTGAGCTGGATCGGCGTCCTCATCGTGGTCATCGTGGAGGGGAAGGGTTACGAGCGGCACTGACCGGCGGCATCCTAGACGTAGGGCGGGGTTTCCTAACCCCGCCGCTTTCACGTTCCCCACCTTGACCCTCACCCTAACCCTCTCCCTGGAAGGGAGAGGGGACATGCGGCAACCCTCACACCGGTTGCGATGACGTAGGGGCCGACCTTTAGGTCGGCCCGTTTTTTTATAAGGTAGCCCTCACCCCTACCCCTCTCCCACAGGGAGAGGGAGACGCTTTCTAT
>JAPLSK010000275.1 GCA_026398675.1 bacterium
AAAAACTACGGCGACGCCTACGAGCACTACCGCCGCGTGCTGGAGGTCCTCCCCGACGATTTCATCGCCAACCAGCGCGTGGGCTACATCTACACCGTCATCGGCGACTGGGGCTCGGCGGAGGATTATCTGGAGGACGCCCTGGATATCAAGCCCGGCGACGCCGACACGCAGAGCCTCCTGGATTACGTGCGCCGGAAGATGGCGGAGGGCCCGCCCCCGGGGCCGGTCATCAGCCAAATCATCCTGGACGGTAACGCCAACGACGAACAGGACGGCATCCTGGAGGCCTTCGGTCTCAAGCCGGGCCAGCCGTACACCGAGGAGTCGGTAAACGACGGTCTGGAGCGCATCCGCGATTACTTCCGCGACCGGCCCATCGGCGGGGTCTCCCTCGAGGTGCGCACCGAGGACCAGTTCGACGGCCGGGCGGTCTCCCTGGAGCTGGAGGTGGTCACCGGCGAGTCGGCGGTGCTGGGCGCCGTGGAGCTCCGGGGGCTGGTGGATACCCCGATGGACGTGGTGGAGCCGATTCTGGCGGCCCACGGAGTCTTCGTCGGCGCGCCCTTCGACAGCCACGAGGTTTTCACCGCCGTCCGCGAGCTTTTCGAGACCGGATACTTCGTCAGCGTCAGCCGAAACCTGCGCTCCGGCGTGACCCCCGACGAGATTGACCTCATCCTGTTGTTCGAGGTCACCGGCTCCCCAGACACCAGATTTTCCCCCAAGCGAGGCAGGCAGATGGCGAAACCCTTCGGCGTCCGGCTGGGCATTTTCCTCCTCGGCGTGGTCGTCGTGCTCGCGACCGTCCTGGGCGCCGGCGACCCCGGCCCGCTCCTTTCCACCGCCGACCCCGAGGACGTGGGGATGGATCCTGCGCGGCTGGCCCGCCTGGATGACCTGGTGGACGAAATCATCGCCTCGGGGCGGATGCCGGGCTGCGTGATTCTGGTCGGGCGCCACGGCGCCGTGGTCTGGCGAAAGGCCTACGGCATGGCCGAGGTCGAGCCCGAGCAGCGGCCCATGCTCCCCGACACCCCCTTCGATCTGGCCAGCCTGACCAAGGTGGTGGCCACCACCACGGCGGCGATGATTCTCCTGGAGCGCGGCGAGTTCCGCCTCGACCAGCCCGTGGCCTACTACATCCCCGCCTTCGGCGAGAAGGGCAAGGGCGACATCACCCTGCGCCAGCTCCTTCTGCACACCAGCGGCCTCCCCGCCTGGCAGGATTTCGGCAAGACGTGCTCCACCACCGCCGACGTCATCGCCGAAATCTGCGCCCTGGAGCCCAAGTACGCCCCGGGCGTCCACTACCTCTACAGCGACCTGAACATGATTCTTTTGGGTGAAATCATCCGCCGGGTGGATGGGCGGCCCCTGGACGAGTTCTGCCGGGAGGAGATTTTCGAGCCGCTGGGGATGGCGCACACGGTTTTCAACCCGACGGGCGCGTTCGCCGCGTCGGCGGCGGCCACCACCCGGGCCGAGGGCCGCGCCGACGTCCCCGACGGCACCATGCTCGTAGGCCGCGTCCACGACGCCAACGCCGCGGTGATGGGCGGGGTTTCCGGCCACGCCGGCCTCTTCTCCACGGCCGACGACCTGGCCGTCTTCGCCCAGATGCTCCTCGCCGGCGGGATTTACGGCGACACCCGCATCCTCTCGCCGGTGACCGTGAAGCGGATGACCGAGGAGCAGCTGCGGGTGGATTCAACCGTGCGCCGCGGACTGGGCTGGGACCTCCACTCCGACGAGTACTGCACCTCCGGCGACCTTTTCTCCTCCTCCTCCTACGGCCACACCGGCTTCACCGGCACCAGCCTGTGGGTGGACCCGGAGAACGACCTCTTCGTGATTCTGTTGGCCAACCGGCTGCACCCCGACAACCGGCAGAGCGCCTTCAACGAGGTGCGGGCCCGCATCCACAACGTCATCGCCGCCTCCATCGTCGAGTAGCCCCATCGCCTGGGTTCCCAGGGCGTGTGGAGCGGCGTGAGACAAGGGGCTTAAGCCCCTTGCCCCGGAGCACATTACACCACGGCGGGGGCGGCGGTTTCGGGCCGATGGGCGGCGGATTTAGCGGGTTCCCCCGGACGCCGACTCGTAAATCCGAGGCTATCGTGTTCCCCCCGGACGGGGGCGGCGGCGTTCCGCTTCCCCCGACGCCCCCGTTACCCTTTCGGGCCGACCCCCCGTAATTCCCCGAGGTGCAGTGGTGAAGGCATTCGTATTGTCGGTGTCGCTCGGCGCGGTCCTCGTCCTCGGGTGCGCGGACGTCACGGGCTCCACGGAGCTGGGCGCCGGTTTCTGGCCGCTGGCGGTGGGTAACTCCTGGACCTACCGGGACAGCTTCGGCGACCTGGCCGAGGCGACCGTCACCGCCGAGGAGGGCGGCTGGTACTGCTGGGACGAGGGCGTGGCCCAAATGGCGCTTTGGTGCTCGGATCATTCCTGCCGACGCCAGCCCGCGTGGCCGCCGCCCGGCGACTCGCGGTACACGATGATCCTCCTCGAGGAGCCGCTGGAGGAGGGCGCCACCTGGCCGCTCTACGCCGACGGCTCCGGAGAGGCCAGGCTCGTGAAAGCCGACTTCCTCTATGAGACCCCCGACGGAGACTGGGGCCACTGCTATAAAGTGGAGCTGGGGACCACCTGGGAGGTGTACGCCCGGGGGATCGGCCTGGTCGCCGAGGGCTTTGGCGACTTCGAAACCCGCCACCTGGTGGAGTACGCGTTCGGCGACCGATGAGCGCACCGGTGAAAATCGGCGTGTACGGGATGGAGGAGGCGCCGGGGTTCCTCGCCGGTGAGCTGCGGGCCGTCGGTATTGATGCCCGCGAGCTCGCCGACCTCACCCCGGCGACCCTGGCCGGCCTGGACGTCCTCCACGTCTTCTATCCGCCCATGGCCTGGCGGGGCCTCGTCACCGCCCGGCTCATGGGGCTGGCGACGGTGGCCCATTGGATGGGGAGCGACGTCCCCGCCGTGCGCCGGGGCCGTCAGCGGCTCAAGCTCCGCCTGACCCTCCCCTTCATCCAGTTGCACCTGGCAGACAGCGCCGGGCTGGTCGGTGAGCTGGCCGGGCTCGGGGTGCGCGCCCACTTCCAGCCGGTCCTCTCGGACAAGCTCGGGGTCGAGGACGCGCCCTGGCCCGAGGAGCCCTCCGTCCTGGTCTACATCCCCCCCGAGCGCGGTGATTTCTACGGGGTGCCGCGGGCCGTGCGGCTGGCCGGGAGGATGCCCGACGTGCGGTTCCGCTCCTGCGGCCCCGGACCGGCCCACGCCGACGCGCCCCCCAACTGGGAGCATCTCGGCGTCCGCGAGGACATGTCGCCGGTTTACGCCGGGGTGCGCGTGCTTCTGCGTCCGACCACGCACGACGGCCAGGGTAGGATGGTGCTGGAGGCGCTGGCCCTGGGGCGCCGGGTGGTGTGGAGCGGCCGGCTGCCCCACGTCGTCACCGCCCGCGCCGACGACGAGCTCGACCGCGCGGTCCGGGAGGCCCTGGACGCGGGGCCCAATCGGGGCGGTCAGGAGATGGTGCGCCGGTTTTTCGACCGCCGCCGCAGCGCGTTCCGCCTGCGCGACTACTACCGGCTTCTGGTGGGCCGGACGCCTTAGGGGATGGAGGGGCGGTCGCCCGTAGGCGGTTGGATTTGCGATGACGTAGGGCGGCCCCTCCGCGGGCCGCCGCGTTTACGCTCCCAACCCCGACCCTCACCCCGGCCCGCGTAAATGTAGGGCGGGGATTTTAACCGAGCGTAGCGAGCTATGCCCTCGGCAAATCCCCGCCGCTTTTACGCTCCCAACCCCGACCCTCACCCTAACCCTCTCCCTAAAAGGGAGAGGGGATAGCGGCAGCCCTCCCCCTGGGTTGCGATGATGTAGGGGCCGACCTTCCGGTCGGCCCGCGGGCGACCGTGGAGGACTCGTCCTACCGGTCGCCCCTACGGTCCGTTTCGCGGTTTACGTAGGGGC
>JAPLSK010000276.1 GCA_026398675.1 bacterium
CCTTCGAGATCGTGGCGAGCGCCGACGCCGCCGAGACCGCCGCCTCCCTGGTCGGCGCGGGCCGCTCCGCCGTCCTGAGGAAGGGGTCGGTCTCCAGCAAAGCTTACCTGCGGGCCGTCCTGAACGAGGCCAACGGCCTGCGCACCGGGCGCCTTTTATCCCACGTGATGGTCGCCGCCGTCCCGGCCTACCACAAGCTTCTTTTTCTTACCGACGCCGCTTTGAATATCGCCCCGACCCTCGCCGAGAAAGCGGATATCGTCCGCAACGCCGTGGACGTGGCCCGCATCCTGGGGGTCGCGCGGCCCAAGGTGGCGGCCCTGGCGGCGGTGGAGAAGGTGAACCTGCCCGACATGCCCGCCACCGGCGACGCCGCGGCGCTCGCGGTGATGGCCCGGCGCGGACAGCTCGGCGACTGCATCGTGGACGGGCCGCTGGCCTTCGACAACGCGATCTCCAAGGAGTCGGCCAGGATCAAGGGCATCGAGAGCGAGGTGGCCGGGGACGCCGACGTCCTTCTGTGTCCCGACATCGAGTCGGCCAACATCCTCTACAAGTGCCTCGTCTACTTCTCCGGGGCCGAGGCCGGGGCGGTGATCGTGGGGGCCGCCGCGCCGGTGGTCCTCACCAGCCGGGCCGACGACGCCCTGACCAAGTACCTCTCCATCGTCACGGCCATGGCCGTCGCCGGCGGGTAGGATGGCTGAAAAAACGGGTCTGGTGCGCCAGTGGCCGGGGTATCTCTGGCGCGGAGCCGCGGCGGCGCTGGCCTCCGTCATCCTCCAGTGCGGCGTGGACCTCGCCTTCGGCGTCGAGCTCCGCGGCCTGGAATACTTCGCGGGCGACTGGCTGGGAAACCTCGCCTTCTTCGCCCTCGCCCAAGCCTTCTTCCCCTCCTTCATCATCCGCTTCAAGCACATCCCCACCGCCCTCGGGGTGAGCCTGGCCCTGGGCGGGTTCGCCGGGTACGCGGTGAGCTGGATTTTCTCCCGGTTCGGCGGTCCCACGCCCTTCAGCGGCCAGCAGATTATCAATTTCCTCTTCCTGGGGGCCTTCCTAGGCCTGGTGACGGGGCTCGGCTGGGACCTGGCCAAGGGGAGGGCGGCGCTCTTCTGGGTCGGGTTCCTGGTCGCCTGCGCGGCGGTCACCGCCTTCCACCACTTCACCGCCCCGGCCGAGGGGCAAACCCACAACATCTTCGAACAGGGGCTTACCCTGGTGGCGGGCTACCTGCCCGTCGTGGCCGTCATCTGGTGGCGCCACCGGCCGCGGGGCGAGGAAGTCCAGGGGACGGACGCGCCGGATTCTTAAAATACCGCCCGGTAAACGGGCTTCACGCCGATGGATAATTTACCCGAACAACGTCGGTCCGCGGAGGGATCGCCCTACATCCCCGCGTCGCGGTTGGTTCCCAGGGCGCTCGTCTGGGGGGCGCCGGCGGCGCTGGTGCCCGCCCTCTTCACCCTTCTCGCCGGCGGAACCTCGGCGGGCGTCGTCGCGGGGGTCTGGCTCGCCCACCTGTTGCGCTACGCGGGGGCCCTCGTGGTCTTCGGCCTGGTGAATCCGCGCTCCGTGCGCCGTCCGCGGGGGTACCTGAGCGGCACGGTGGCCGGGACGCTCGGGGCCGGTTTTTTCATGATCCTGGCGGCGCTGGTATTCCCGGGGTGGCTGGGCGCCTGGGCGCCGATGAGCCGGGTGCTCTTCGAGGGGGCCGAGGCGGCGGTAGTGGGCTGGTGCCTGTCGGCCGCCGCCACCGCCTGGGGGCGGACCGTCTGGTCGCCCGTCCTGGGGCTGCTTTTGGGGACCCTGGTCGCCGGCATCTCGTCGGCCTGGCTCCCCCTACCCGACGGCATCTGGATGGCCGCCTTCTGGGGCCTGCGGACCCTGGTGGAGTTCGCGCCGCTGGCCGTCATCTACCACCTCTGGGCGCGCGGCGCCGGAATCGAGGAGGAGAATAATGCGGTATAGCCTGCTTGCGGCCGTTTCGGCGGCCCTCATTTTCTCCGGCTGCACCCGCTCCATCGAGGACCTCGAAGAGGACCTCCGCACCGGCGACTGGCAGGAGCGCATGTCCGCGGTGGAGGAGTTCGCCGACCGGGGGCTGGTCGAGTACGCGGCGCTGGGGCTGGCCGACGACGATTCGCGGGTCCGCAACACCGCCATCGGGCGCCTGACCGGGATGGGGGACGAGGCGGTGCCGGCCATCCTGGCCGTTCTCCAGGGGCACCCCGAGGACGAGACCACCCTGGCCGCCTCGGTGGAAGTGCTGGAGAATCTGGGCGCGCCGGCCCTGGACGGCGTTCTGGACGCGGTTTGGCGGGGAGAGACGGGCGAGGCCGAGATGGGCTACCTCATCGTCAGCCGCGTCCGAGGCGCCGGGGACGAGCTGGAGCGGATGCTCTCCGAGCCCACGGTCGTCGTCCGGCTGCTGAAGAGCGAGATTCCCCGGGTCCGCGTCTCGGTTATCGGGGACCTGGTCACCTACGACGCGGATTACCTCGAAAGGCTTCTGGACCTCTTCTCCGACGGCCTGGCCGGGCAGTACATGGCGGCGGCGGCCGGGGAGTCACCGCCCGATACAATCCCCGGGGCGGAGGACTTCGGTCCCCCGGGCGCCGGGGCGAACGTTTTAAACAACTTCACCGCCCTTTCGCTCAACCTCTTCATCCACCGGCAACGGCTCCTGGCCGCGGGGGAGGACGAATCGCTCCGCGCCGGGCTGGCCGGTTCCGCGGAGCCCGTCTACATGACCTTCTACGACGAGGTTCCCTGGCGCGTCTTCTACGAAAACTGCATCAGCGCGGCGGAACGGGTGACGAAGAGCGGCGAGTCCTTCGAGAACTTGACCCTGGAGCAGTTCGCGGAGATGATGGGCGAGCTCTCGACCTTCTTCCACGCGGTGAGCGAGGCCCACTTCGACTTCGAGGGGTCGGCGAGGCTCCTGGAATATTCCAAAAAGTTCGCCGTGTTGCGGGGGGAGATAGCCGCGCTGGCCGGCGGGGGAGCTTGATAGAGGGGTCGTGAACCGGGCGGAGCAGCCGTCCGGGGGGTTAATCGGCGGTCGTCGGGGGTATTTGACCGGCACCGGGCCTTGAATCGTCCACCGACGTAGGATAAATGTAGGGAGGGGACTTTAATCCCCGCCGTTTCACATTCCCAACCTCGACCCTCACCCTCGCCTGTAGGCGCGCCTCTCCCTGGAAGGGAGAGGGGACCGCTACACCCCCCTCCCTAGCCCGTGCCTCGCAGGCCCCCCCAGAGGGGGGAGGGGATATGCGGGCGACCGTGGACGGTCGCCCCTACGTCATATCGGTGTTATTCGTATACGTAGGAGCGGGTGTCCACACCCGCCCGTCGAGTCACCAACATCTTTGGGCCCAAACGTAGGGCGGGGATTCCTATCCCCGCCGCTTTAACCCCTCTCCCTGACCCTCCCCCCAGAGGGGGGA
>JAPLSK010000277.1 GCA_026398675.1 bacterium
CCCGGCCGTCCACCTCCACCCGCGCTTGCGAAACGTGCTGCAGGACAACGCGCAAAAAATCGCCCTCCTAGGCCGACTCCGCTTCCTCCAGGGGGTAGAGCGTGTCACAGTACGGGCAGTGCACCGCCGGGACGCCCTCGATTTTCGTGATGTGCCCGGTGGAGACCGACGCGCCGCAGTTTGGGCATCGGGTCTTCATCCTGACCGGCCGCCGCGCCGGTTGCCCCTCCGGCCTCACCGCCCCCTTTAGGCGCCCCAGGACTTCCCTGAAGTCGGCGTTGTGCTCCAGGAGCGCATTCTTCGCCGCTGAGGAGACGTGGAAGGTGGAGCGGATAAAGAAGACGAGCGTGAAGAGGAAAAATCCGCCCACGACCCAGGGCAGAAAATCCCACCCCAGGATGACCCCCAAAGCGATGCCGGGCCCCAGGATGGTGCAGCCGATGATGAACAGGACGACCCACCGCAGGAGATGCCCGTAGTGCGGGGCCACCTGCGGGTCGTGCCGCACGTTGGTCAGGTCAATGCCGTTGACGACGACGCGCATGTCTACGGTTCACCGGTCCTCTCGGCAAGCTCGTCCTCGGTGAAGGCCGCCTCGCCCTCTTTGGCGTCGAAGGCGAGGAAGGCAAATTTGGCGAATTTCTCCGGTTCCCGGCGCACGGCGTTCCGCCGGCGGAGCTGGAGAATGAAGACCACCGCCGAAACCACGGCGCCTACGGCCATCACCCCCAGGGCCCACCCCGCCGCGGTCTCATCGCGCAAACCGGCGAGAACCGCAGCCGCCGCGCCGAAAAAAACGGCCAGCCCCAAAGACAGAAGGAGCGGGAATCGGTACAACCTCCGCAGTCGCTCCCGGGAATAATCTACTTCCACGGGCCGGAGATCGTACTGGCCCGGCTTATCGGGAACCGGTAGTCCCACCCAGAGCCGCATTTTTCGCTACCGCCGGCTGAAGGCGCCGGCGATTAAGAGGAGGCGCAGCAGGATGAGAATGCTCGACACCAGGGCGGCGACGTAGGTCAGCGCCGCGGCCGAGAGAATCTTCCGCGCCCCCGCTTGCTCCTCGGGCTCCAGGTAGCCACCGTCGCGCAGGATGACCAGGGCCCGCGAGCTGGCGTTGAACTCCACCGGCAGCGTTATCAGTTGGAACAGCAATAAAAGCGTGAAGCAGCCGATGCCGACCCAGACCAGCGGCTCCACGGCGAAGATGAGCCCGGCGATGAAGAGCGGCAGGTAGAGCCAGGAGCCGATTCTCGTCGCGGGGACGACGGCGTTGCGCAGGTGGAGCGGGAAGTAGCCGCTTCCGTGCTGGATGGCGTGGCCGACCTCGTGGGCCGCCACCCCCAGCGCGGCCACGGAGGAGGCGTGGGCCACGTCGGCGGAAAGGTACAGTTTGCGCGTCCGCGGGTCGTAGTGGTCCGAGAGCTTACCGCCCACCACCTCTATCTCCACGTCGGGCAGCCCGGCCTCGGTCAGGATGCCGGCCGCCACCTGCGCCCCGGTCAGCCCTCCGCGCGTCTGGACCTTCGAGTAGCGGCGGAAGCGCGAGTTGACCATGGACTGGGCGATGAGCCCCAGGATGAGCCCGGGGATGAGTAAAACCATAGTCCAGTCCATGTAGAACCAGCCGAAACCGTAGAACATGGGTGGTCCTCCGAGCCGCACCGTTTCGCCCCCATTATAACCGCTCTCCCGCCGGCTGGCCACACCCCTACCGCCGGGCGTTTGCAACAAAACGGTCTTTTCGGGCACCCTCGAAGCGACCCGCGGCCCGGCGTCCTCCGACCCCTGCTTGACCAACCGCTTCCCGCGGTGCATAATCCCTGCGACCCTCGGAGACGTCCCTTGGTTAAGCCAGTCCACAGGATTGCCGGTCTGAAAATCGTTATCGCCAAGGGCGACATCGCCCGAGTGGCCTGCGACGCGGTGGTCAACGCGGCGAACAACCACCTGTGGATGGGCTCCGGGGTGGCGGGGGCGCTGAAGAAAGCCGGCGGCTCCTCCGTCGAGCGCGAGGCGATGGCGCTGGGTCCGATAGAGGTGGGCCGGGCGGTGACCACCGGCGCCGGGAAACTGCCGGCGCGGTGGGTCATACACGCGGCGGTGATGGGTCAGGACTTGAAGACCGATGCCGATAAAGTTCGCCGGGCGACGACCAGTGCAATCGAGGAGGCCGACCGGATCGGGGCCAAATCAGTCGCCATGCCCGCCCTGGGCACCGGGGTCGGGGGGCTGGCCATGGAGGATTGCGCCCGGGCCATGCGCGCCGGTCTGGAGGAGGCTTTACCGTTGAAGGGCGTCCGTCGCGTAATTTTCGTCCTCTACGGCCCCCGAGCCTACGAAGCCTTCCAGTCGGCCTTCTGAGAACTAACTCTCCGGATGAATCTCCTCACGGGGGATTTCCCTCCGGAGGCCGGTGCGACCCCAAATCCGGCCCAGGAAGAGGACGAGTCGCAGGAACCAGGGGTGTTTGTAACGCCCCCAATTTATTACCCGGATTATCCACTGGTAAAAGCGGGTGAGTTGCGGCGCGAACCAGCCGACCAGGCTTCCTTTCCAGTGGCCGCGGCAGTAACGCAGCAGGGCCTTGGGGATGTACGGGGCGGTCTCGATCAACCGGCGCAGGGTTTTCGGGGTGTAGTAGTTGTCGGGGTCGGTGGCGTACATCGCCGAGTTGTAGGGGTCCGGCATCCGGTCTAGAAACCCGGCGGACTTCGCCTTGTCGTAGAACCTGGTTTCCGGAAATGGGGTCAGGGAATAGGTGACGACGTAGAAGGGTTTCTTCAGGCGCAGCAGGATGTCTATGGTCTCCAGCGTGTCCCGCTCGGTTTCGAAGGGGTTGTCTACCAGGATATCGTAGCTCTTGGCGACCCCGTACTTCGACAAAATCCAGTCGTTTTCCAGGAACTTCGCGTTATCCTGCACCCGCTCGTACACCTCGAGGGAGAGGCGCTCCGAGCCGGTTTGCAACCCTATCCCCGCGTAGTCGAAACCGGCGTCGGCCAGAAGCTCGATTCTCTTTTCGGTGGTGAAGCGTGGTATCATGCGGGCGATGAAGGGCAGGCCGACTTCCGCCTTGTACCGACGGCAGAAATCCTCCAGCCATTCGTCGGAACCCATGAAGAAGCTGTCGTCCTGGATATTTATGCCCCGGATGAAGGGCATCTTTTGCCGGATCCACGCAATCTCGGCGATGCTGTTCTCCACCGACCTGCGGCGCAGCCACTGCTTGCCGAACTGCCGCCAGAAGAAGCTGTTGACGCAGTAAGTACACTGGTAGGGGCAACCCCGGCTGGTCAAGAGTCGGTAGTAGGTTCCCTCCCAGGTGTTGTATTTCCGGTAGGATTCCCAATCCATCCGCAGGACGCCATTCCCGTCGGAGTAGTAGGAGCGCGCGACGTCGTAATCCGGGAAGGGGAGGGAGTCGAGGTCGCTTATGAGCTCGAGCCGGCCGCCGGCGCGAACCTCGGCGGCGTCCTCACCCGGAAGGACGAAGTTGGGCAACCGACGGTCCCCACTCCGTTCCAGGGCGTCCAGGTATGCGGTCCAGGTGGCCTCCGCCTCGGTCAGGCAGACCGCATCGGCGTAGGGCAGGCACTCCTCGGGGCGAATGGCTGCGTGTATCCCGCCCCACACCACGTGACGGCCCTCGGCCCGGGCGCACTCGGCCACCCGCACCGCCCGGTGGTACTCCGGCGTCATCACCGACAGGCCGACAACGTCTATGGAGAGCTCGTCCAAGAGGCTTACGAAAGCGGCCAGCTCGCGGGACGTCTCTAAGCGGCGCTCCTGGAAGGTCGTGCTTTCCTTGATGAGGAACAGAAGGTAGGTGTTGTGACCAGCGGCGTTTCCCAGTGAGGAGAGGAGGCGCAGCCCCGGGGCGTACGCCAGCGAGTCGAAGCAGACCAGGAGGACATTGGCCATCGCTTTAGCCTATCGTCATTTGAGACAATGCCCACTATAGCATAGAACCGTGGGCGTTTCCACGGAGCGGTTGATTGTTGGCGGCTGTTGAAGGACAATAGGCGCAATAAAAATCCGTCTAATCCGAGGCCTTTTAACCCATCCCGCCGGTGTAGCCCCAATGAGTGAACCGATACGCATTAAAGCCGGCCTGCGCAACGTCAAAGTCAATCGGAACTACATCCTCCTGATCGCGGCCATCTTCGCCGCGGAGCTGGGGTACGGCATCGTCATCCCAGCGTTGCAGCTCTACTCGACCAAGGTCCTGGGCGCCACGGTCGGGCTGGTCGGCGTGGCCATCGCCGCCTTCCCCTTTACCAACACGTTTCTGAAAATTTTCGGCGGCTCCCTGTCCGACCGCTTCGGCCGACGGCTGATGATCATCATCGGCCTGACCATCTCCTGCCTGAGCCCCCTCCTGCTCTCGCTGATCAACGTCTCCTGGCTGATTTGGCTTTACATCCCCATCCGCGCCATGGACGGCACGGGGAACTCGGTCATCTGGCCGGCGGCCAACGCCATGGTGGCGGACATGATGGGGCGCAAGCGCCGCGACGCCGCCCTGG
>JAPLSK010000278.1 GCA_026398675.1 bacterium
GCCCTCGGTGATGCGCCAATCGGGCTGCACCCTGCGGGAGGTGGGGAGCGTCAACCGAACCACCGTCGCCGACTACGCCGAAGCGATCGGGGAGAACACGGGTGCCCTTTTCACGGCCCACCGCTCCAACTTCCGCCTCGAGGGCCGCTTCACCGAACCGTCGCTCGCCGAGCTGGCGGAGCTCGCGCATTCCCGCGGGCTCCCCTGCATCTACGACCAGGGGTCCGGCCTTGTCCGGGAGGTCCCCTGGGCCCCGGGAGCGGACAACGTCGTCTCATCCCTGGAGGCGGGCCCCGATCTGGTCTGCTTCTCCGGCGACAAGCTTTTCGGCGGGCCCCAGGCCGGAATAGTCGTCGGTCGGGCGGACCTGGTGGAGAGCTGCGTCCGTCATCCCCTCGCCCGGGCGGCGCGGCTGGACAAAGTGGCGCTCGCCGGTCTAGCCGCCACCCTCGACATTTACCTCGCGGGGCGGGAGGACGAGCTACCCGCGCACCGGCTGTTGGCGGCCACCGGCGGGGAAATCCTGAAGCGAGCGGAGGCGCTGCTCCCCGAGCTCGAGCGCATCGGGGGCGGGCGCTGGAGGGTGCGTGTGGAAGAAACGGTGGGACGGGCCGGTTCCGGGGCGCCGCCGCTGGTGGATTTCCCCTCCGCCGCGCTGGTGCTCACTTCCGATGCGACGGGGGTTCGGGAGCTGGCGGGGGAGTTTCGCGCTTCCGGAATCTTCGGGCGCGTGGAGGACACGCGGCTCCTGCTGGACCTGCGCGCCCTGTTGCCGGAGGAGGAGGGGGAATTCCTGGCGGCGGTTTCCGCCGCGGCCATCCGCTTATAAAAAAAAGGGGTCAATACCCCATGTTCAGACGGCGACCCGCTCGGGCCGCCCTTTTCCGTGTACGCTAACCCTCACACCTGCCGGGTCAGCACCTCCTCGGCCAACTCCACGAGCACGGGACCGACTTCGGGGTGTGGGTGTCCCAGGGCGATTTCCCGGGCGCGTCGGGCGTAGCCCTGGGCGACCTTGGTGGCGTAGCCCAACGAGCCGGTGCGGTCCAGGAGTTCGGCGACCCGTTTTCTAAGGCCGCCGCCGGAGAGGCTCAAGAGGCCGAGTAGCTCGCGGCCGTGCTTGTCGTGGTGCAGGCCGTGGATGAGCGGCAGGGTCAGCCTCCCCGCGGCGAGGTCGTTCCCCTCGTCCTTCCCGGTGATCTCCCGGGCGCCGGCGTAGTCCATCAGGTCGTCGGTTATCTGAAAGGACATGCCGAGGTTGAAGCCGTATCCGCTCATCCTCGCGACCGCCTCGCCCCCGCCGGCCAAAAGTGCGCCCATTTCCCCGCAGGAGCCGAAGAAGCCCGCCGTTTTGCGGGCGATTATTTCCAGGTACTCCCGTTCCATGGGCTCGAAACGCACCGCGAAGCTCCCGCCGGCGTCGGTGCGGACGACGCGCCCCAGCCAGCGTGTCTCGTTGAGCTGCCTTATTTCCCCCTCGCAGAGGTCCGCCACCGTACCCGCCAGAACCCGGACCAGGTCGGCCCGTCCCGTGGCGGTTATCAGATGGCGGATGGCCCGGGCGTAGAGGTGATCCCCCATCAGCACCGTAATCTGGTTGCCCAGGTCGGTGTGGATGGTGGGCACGCCGCGGCGCGTCGCGGCCTGATCTATGACGTCGTCGTGGATGAGGGTGGCCAGGTGGACCAGCTCGCAGACCGCCGCCACCTCCACCGCCGTATCCCGCGGGCCACCGTTCTCGTATTCTCCCCGGGCCGCCAGGAGGACGAGAATTGCCCGCAGACGCTTTCCACCGGCGGCGACGAGCCGGGACGTCATGGTGCTTACCAGCTCGAACTCGCCGGCGATTATATCCAGCAGCCGCTCCTCCAGGCGGAGCAGCTCGTCGTTCAGGAGGTCCTTGGCGGTGGCGAGTTTCACGGGTCGGGCCTCAGAGAGGGATTAATACGGCCAGGGCGAAACCCAGGGACAGGACCAGGTTGCCGGCCAGCTGGAGCTGCACCGTCTTCCCCTCGGCGGGCACGAGGGCCCGCGGCTGGTCGTAGTTTGAAAAGACGCCCCGGACGGCGCCGACGGCCAACGGCAGCGTGAGGAAAATCAGGAGCGTCCAGTAGGGCAGGACGCCCAGTAATGCCAGGACGAGCGAAGAGACGTACACCGCCGCGACGATGACGGCGAAGGCGGCCCGCGAACGGCGGGCGCCCAGGCGGACGACCAGGGTGCGTTTCCCCACCGCGGCGTCGGCCTCGATGTCGGGAATCTGGTTCACCCAGATGACGCCCAGGATGAGAAAGGCGGCGGCGATGCCGGCGTAGAAGGCGCCGGAATCGAAGGTCCCGGCCTGGACGTAGTAGCCGCCCAGAACCGGGAGGAAGGCCACGTCCAGCGCCACGATGAACTCCCCCAGGCCGCGGTAGCCCAGCTTGAACGGCGGCGCCGCGTAGAAGAACCCGGTGACGAGGCCGAAAAGGCCCAGGTAGAGAATCCAGTTCCCCGGCGTCAGGAGCCAGAGGGCCGCGCCGATGCCACCCGCGATGAGGAAGCTCACCAGGGATACGAGGCCCACGGTGCGCCGACTGACCAGGCCGTCCTGGATGACCCGGGAGCCGCCGTTGAAGGGGGAATAATACCGGTTCGCCTCGTCGTTGCCCGACACCGAGTCGAAGAAATCGTTGGCGGTGTTCACGCCGGCGTTCAGGGCGGCGATGCCCGCCAGGGAGAGGAG
>JAPLSK010000279.1 GCA_026398675.1 bacterium
GAACCAGGCAGGGGACGCCGGCAGCCGCCAGCTCGTCGGCGGCGGCGAGCCCCGTCAGGCCGGCTCCCAGGACGAGCACCCGGTCATGCACCGGCCACCTCCCGCGCCCGTCCGGAGAGAAGCTCCGCCTGACTGAAATCCACCAGCCCCCGGTACAAAACGGCCAGTTTGTCGTAGAGCCGCGGCTCGTTTGGCAGGCTGCCGATCGCCGTCTGGAGCTCATCCAGGGCGTCCGCCGACCGGCCGAGCGCCCGGAGGACGTCGGCGCGCAGTAAAAGGCCGTCCAAATCCCCGGGGCTGTGCCCGAGGAATAAATCCAGCGCGGCTTCCGCCCCGGCGGGGTCGCCGGCGTTATAAAGCGCCGCCGCCAGCCAGTACCCGGCGCGGTTCAAGTCGCCCACCCGTTCCAGGACGCGGCGGAAGCGGGGGACCGCCTGGTCGTACCTGCCACCGTTGTAGAGCGAGGCGCCGAGGTTGTAATCGTCGAGGGCGGCGTATATGGCTAAAGCCCTATCGGCGGGCTTCGTCCCGGCGACGATGGGGGAGGCCGGATCGAAGAGGGGGCTGTAACCGCCGACGGGGCGGGCGTCGGGAGGACTCCCGGCCAGGGCGAGGGACCGTTCGTCGCCGTAGAACGGCCGCCCGGATGGTTTCTCCCCGACCGCGTACACCCGGAAGGACGGGGTCTGGAACCGCAGGTCGAACCCGGTCAGCTTTTCGGGAAAGAGGCAGAGCGCGGCGATGGCTTCGCCTTCGGCGGGCCGGAGCGCGTCGGCCTCGTAGCGCGCCGACTCGGGGCCGACGGCGAGGTAGTCAGCGGCGCTCACCACCAGGTAATCCACCCTCCACCCCGCGAGCAACGCGTGAAAATCCCCCTCATCCCCGAACTGGCCGAGGGTGAAGCACCGCGACCGCTCCCGGACCACCGGCGACTCCCAGATTGAGTGCAGCGCGATGGGGCGGTCGGCGTAGGCCAGAAGCATGGGGGCGATGTTGTACCGCGCGGCGAGCACCGCGTCGGGCGGTGTGTTCTCCCGCAGCCAGCCGATGACGGTCCGCAGCTCGTCGCCGATGTCGTGGGGCCACGGACGGGGCTGGTACGCCAGACGGGCGACGACCCGCTTTACCGCGTCGTCCCCGGTAAGGTTGACGGACTGGTAAACGTTGAAGAAGGCGAGACCGGCCAGCCCGACGACCAGGGGCAGCTTCCGCCAGGAGTCTATCCTGGTCATGAGCCCCGCCGCGGCCAGGGCCAACATCGGGGCGAGAAAGACCTCCAGCCGGCGGAAAAGGAGAAAACCGGCCAAGAGCGCGACGGTAAGCGCCAGAAAGAGGACGGCGGCCCGCGATATTTTTCCCCGGCGCCAATCCCCGAGGCAGGCCGCCGCCCCGGCGGTCCCCAGGGGTAAAAGGAGCCAGTTCGGACCGAGGAAACCGGCCAGGGTCGGGCCGTCGAAGGGACCGGACCACAGCGCCCGGCTTATCCAGGACAACCGGGCCGGGTCGGCCGGTTTCTGACCGAGAAAAAGAAGTTTGTCCCAGAAGAGGGTGTAAACGTGGCCGAACTGGTTTTCCTGGCCCCAGAGGAGCCGACCGGCGAGGTAGAGGAAAGCCGCGCCGCCGACGAGCGCCAGGGCGGCGCGCCATCGCCGCGGCTCCAGGACGCGCCTCAACCGGGGTACGAGGCAGACCAGAGCGGTCAGGTAGAGCAGGCAGGCGCCCGGCGAGAGGGAGAGCCCCTTGATTCTCAGGGCCGGCACGACCAGGCCGACCACGAGGATGACCCCCCCGAGAACGGCCGCGACGAACCCCACGGAGCGCCACTCGCGGCGCCAGACGAGATACGCGACCAGAAGGACCGCCGTCACCGTGAGGAGGAATCCCGCGAGATGCCAGGCGGCCAGCGCCACGCCCCATCCCAGGCCGCAGACGACCAACCAGGGCAGTCGCTTCTTCCAACCGGAATCATCGGTCGGCGGGCCGAGGGTGCCCAGCATCCCCGCCCAACCGAGGAGGATGAAGGTGACCGCGAGGTGCTCGCGCAGGTAGACGTTGACCGTCCGGTCCACCGAGGCCACGGCGAAAGCGGCGATTAGCGCCGCGGCGAGGGATAAACTTCGCCTCCGCCACAGGGCGTAGCCGAGGAGGAATACCGCCCCCGCGCCCAGGGAACTCACCAACGAAACCCACAACGCGAGATGGTCCGAGAAGGACGCCTCGTCGTAGTCGGCATGGAAGAGGCGGTAGGACCAGCCTACGAGCGCGTCCTCGACGAGGAGGAGGTCGTCGTGGAGCGGCTGGCCCTCGGGGGGGAGCACCATGGCGTCCCGCTCGGGCGGCGTCTCCCCCTGGGCGTACATCCGGGCCAGGCGGTAGCGGAAGGCCGCGTCGGAGACCATCAGCGAATCGTCGCTCCAGAGGGAGCGCCGGAGCCAGGTCGAGCCGACGACGACGACCGCCAGACCGAGGACGGTCAGTCCCCAGCGCACACCCTCGTGTTTAAAAATCTTTCCTATGGCGGTGACGGCCATCGTCTTAAAAGTGAGGATAAGCCTGTGTGGTTCCGGTTCTTACTGCCCGGATTATACCACGCCGGGGTGTTGACGAGGGGATACGGGCGGGTCACGGTGGACGGTGCAATGCGTGTAACAAACGCTCATTCAACAAAATATGGGTACGATATCCACGGGTTGGTCAATAGCCCACTTTGGTGAACGGTGGCAAAGGGTCGAGTAGGCGGACCCGACAGCCCGCTCCACACCCTTATAAGACGATGGGCTTAAGCTCGTAGGGGCGGGGCTCTGTCCCCGCCCGCGGGCGACCGCAGAGGACTCGTCCTACGGGTCGCCCTACGCCCCTTGCCCATTTGCACAAGGGGTTATAAATGGGCCCCCTGCGAAACCGAGCGAAGCGAGCTACGCCACGGGCAAACCGAGCGAAGCGAGCTATGCCCCCGGCAAACCGAGCGGAGTAAGCTACGCCCCCGGCGAAACCACTTGTCTTTTCGCCTTGAGGGCCACACCACCAAAGGGCGCGGGCCTCCGCCGGGAAGCGCCCGGGCGATCCCTAAAAAAAGAGAGGGACCACTCCCCCTACCCCCCCCGCGAAAGGCCGAGGAACGGCCTACGTCGGGTAGAGGTTGAAGAGCTTCCGGTAACGGCGGAAGTCGCCCAGAATCATCCCGAGCCCCTCGATGATGGTGGTCAGGGGCGAAGCGGCGCGGTGGACCCTGAGGTTCGTCTCCTGGGTGATGGCGTCGTCCAGGCGCTTCAACAGCGAGCCGCCGCCCGTCATGTTGATTCCGGCGTTGACGATGTCGGAGGCCAGCTCGGGCGGCGTCTGCTCCAGGGTGGAATGTACGGCGCCTATCACCTGCACGATGCACTCGCGCAGCGCCTCGCGCACCTCGGTGGAGCTTATCGTCACCGTGGTCGGGATGCCGTTGAGCATATTCCGACCCTTGACCACGAAGGTCTCCTCCTCCTCCAGGGGCACGGCGGAGCCGATGGTTATCTTTATCTCCTCGCAGATCTGCTCGCCGACGAAGATGTTGTAGTGGCTGCGGAGGTAGCGTTCCAACGCCTGATCCATGAAGTTCCCGCCTATCTTGCGGGACTCGGACACCACCACCCCGCCGAGGCTCATCACGGCGACCTCGGTGGTGCCGCCGCCCACGTCCACCTCGATGGAGCCGGTGCTCTCCTCGATGGGGAGCTTCATCCCCACCGCGGCGGCGATGGGCTCCTCGATCAAGTATATCTCCCGGACGCCGGCGTTCTTCACCGAGTCGCGGACCGCCCGCTTCTCAACCTCCGTTATCCCCGAGGGTACGCAGCACAGCGCCCTCGGCTTCACGATGGACGCCCCT
>JAPLSK010000280.1 GCA_026398675.1 bacterium
GCGCCCTCAAATGTAGGGCGGGGGCTTTAGTCCCCGCCGATTTCACACCTTACCCTCACCCCTACCCTCTCCCTAAAAGGGAGAGGGGGCCGCTGCACCCCTCACCCCGGCCCGTCGGCGCGCCGCTCCCACAGGGAGAGGGAGACCGCTTCACCCCTCACCCCGACCTGCGATGATGTAGGGGCCGACCTTCAGGTCGGCCCGCGGGCGACCGTGGACGGTCGCCCTACGATTAGAACTCTACCACAGGGTCTTGATGAGCCCCCAGGTGCTCTCCACGACCTGGGTCAGCTCGCCTTCCCAGTAGCAGCGCAGCATGGCGTCGCCCCAGTTTATCCAGTCGCCGCCGCCCCAGCTGTGCCCCGTTCCGTCCGCGTCGAAGCCCAGGGCGTCGCAGGAGGGGTAGCTGCCTATATCCTGCCAGGCGATCCAGAAAACGCCCGAGTCCACGTCGACATCAATGCTCGCCCACTGCCAGCCGGGCCCGGAGATGAATTCGTATCCCAGGTCGTCGCCGGGCAGGCCGCCCGAGTCGCTGAAGACGTGCATATTCACCCCCTGGTAAGTCCCGTCGGGCCAGCCGGGGAAGACGTAGGCCCCCACGCTCGTCACGGTTCCCGGCTGGCCGGTGGTCTTCTCCTCGTCGAACTGCACGGCCCAGTAGTTGCCGCCGGTGTACCAGACCCAGCCTCCGCCGCACACGCCGTCGTCCCAGTAGAACTCGTACACCTCGGCGGTCGCGCCCAGGGCCATGACCAGAAGCATGATCGTTACGACGATTCGCATCTTTTCCCTTTCGAGTTTGCGGTTCCGGGGGTGAGGGCCGCCCCGGTTTTCCGGGTGAAAAAAGTGAATGGGAAAGGTGTTCCCTCACTTAATAGAATATATCCTTCGGCGTCTAATTTCCAGCCCAGGGGCTAAAAAAGAAGACGGCCCGACGGGGCCGCCTTCGGAAAGTGAACGAACCTACTTCCCCTTGGGGATGTGCAGGGGGCGGCCCAGAGCGTCCAGGCAGGCCTCGCGCACCATCTCCGGCAGCGTGGGATGCGCGTGGATGGTGCCCACGACATCGGCGAGCGACAGGCCGTTGTGCACCGCCAACGAGAGCTCGCCGATCAAATCGCTGGCGTGGGGCCCGATTATCCCGCCGCCGATGATCTTGCCCCGCTCGTCGGCGATGACCTTGACCAGGCCCTCGGAGTGCATGGAGGCCAGCGCCTTGCCCGAGGCGCGGTAGGGGAAGCGGCCCACGATGACGTTCTGGCCCGTCTCCCGGGCGTCGTCCTCGGTGGCGCCCACGGCGGCGACCTCGGGGATGGTGAAGACGCAGCGCGGCACGGCGGCGTACTCCACCTCGCCCCGCTCGGTGACCATGTGCTCCACCGCCGTCTCGGCCTCGTAGCTGGCCACGTGGGCCAGCATGTGCCCGCCGATGCAGTCCCCGGCGGCGTAGGTCCGGGGGAGGGTGGTGCGCAGGCGGCTGTCCACCACGATGGCCCCCTGCCGCACGCTCAAGTCCAGCTCCTCGGCGTCCACGCCGGGGAAAATGGGTCGCCTTCCCGTGGCCACCAGCACCCGGTCGCACGCCAGGTGGAGGTCCTTGCCGTTCCCCTCTTTGTGGAAAACTGCCTCGAAGCCACCGTCGCACTCGTCCAGGCCCAGCACGCGGGTGCCCGTGTGGACGGTGATGCCGGCGTGCTTGAGCTGGCGCTCGAGCTCGGCGCCCAGCTCGGCGTCCTCCATCGGCAGCGCCCGCTCCAGCATCTCCACCACCGTCACCCGGCTGCCGAAGGCGGCGTAGATGGAGGCGAACTCGAGGCCGACGACCCCGGCCCCGATGACCAGGAGCCTCGCGGGTATCTCCTCGAAGCGCAGGGCGTCCTCGGAGGTCCAGGCCAGCTCGACGCCCGGAATAGGCGGCAGGGACGGCTCGGAACCGGTGGCGATGAGGGTGTAATCGCTATTTACGACGACCTCGCCGTCGGGGCCCTGGTAGGTCATCACGCCGGGCGCCTCCAGGCGTCCCTCGGCCTCCACCAGCTCCACCCCCGCTTCCTTCAGCAGGCCGCGGATGCCGGTCACCAGCCGGTGGACCGTATCGTCCTTCCGCTTGCGGAGCGCGTCGAGGTCGTAGCGGAGGTTATCCAGCAAAAGGCCCGAGCGCCGTAAGCCCTTGCCGGAGAGCTCGGCGTAGAGCGCCGCGGCGTGGACCAGGGTCTTGGTCGGGATGCAGCCGACGTGGAGGCAGGTGCCGCCGAGCCAGCGCCGCTCGATGAGGGTCACGCCTGCGCCGAGCTGGGCCGCGCGCAGGGCGCCCACGTATCCGGCGGGGCCGCCGCCGAGGATGCCTATCCGAATCACGGTACGACCTTTCGCGAAGGGATGACGGACCCGGTAAATTAGCACATCGGGGCGCCGGAGTCAACGCGGGAACCGCCGGTCGCGCCCCGCCGCTTCTTTACAAAAAGGCTGATACGGCACCGACCGACCCCCCTTTTGCAACCGCCCGCGGGGTGGTACGATTACCCAATCCGTTCCCCAGGGAGGAGACGCCGTGAAACGGTTCATTTTAGCCCTCGTGATAACCGCCGCCGCCGCCCCGGCCGCCTACGACGCCTACGCGACGGGGGCGCAGGGCTCGGTGGCCGTGAGCGACGACGCCCGGGCGCTGTGGATCAACCCCGCCGGTCTGGCCCAAAGATTTTCGATGAACGCCTACCTCTCCTGGGGCTCGAGCGGCGAGGCGTGGGAGGATTGGTCCATCGGGCTCCAGCTGGGCGGCCTGGGGTTCGGTTACCGGGGCGCGCCGGCGGCCGCGGACCCCGATTCACGCGAAAACGCCTACAGCCTGGCCCTGGGGTTCGGCGCCGAGGCCTTTAGTCTGGGCCTTTCGTTGGACTGGCATAACCGCACAAATACCCCCGAGGACCCGCGGGCCTTCGACATGCGCTTCGGCGTTTTGAGCCGGCCCGTCCAGTTCCTCTCCATCGGCGCCACGGTGGACAACGCCCTGGGCGATTCGCTGGCCGGCGTCCCCCTCGCGCGGACCTGGACCGGGGGTGTCGGCCTGCGGCCCCTGGCTATCTTCCTCCCCGGCAATCAGGACCTTCTCACCGTGAGCTTCGACGTGGGCTGGCGGGAGGACTCGAGCGCGGGCGCCGCCGGTCCCGGCGAGAAAGAGGGGCTCTTCTGGAGGTTGGGGGCCGAGGCCCGCCCGCTGACCGGACTGGCGCTCAACTTCGCGTACTCCGACGACGGGGAGATGAGCCTCGGGGCCAGCCTGGACCTCGATTATCTGACCCTGGGCTGGGGCGGGTCGCTCGCAGACGGGAACCTCTCGAGCCAGGGCGCTTCCATCGCCTTCTGCCTGGACCGCCGGGAACCGCTTCTGGACCTGGCGCCGGCGCAGGTGCTGGTGCTCGAGGTCTCGGGGACGATAGACGACGAGCCGCCCTTCTTCTCCCTCCTGGGCTCGGGGGGCGGGAGCGACCTGACCGACCTCCTGCGCGACCTGAAGCGCGCCCGGGAGGACTCCGACGTGAACGCCGTGCTCCTGGAGATACAGCCCATCAGCGGCTCATTCGCGGGTCTGTCGGCGGCGGTGCAGGAGCTGGGGTCGGAGATTGACCGCACCCGCGCCGCGGGGATACCGGTCTACGCCGTGTTCACCGGCGAGGGGGCCAACCCGGCCACCTACTACCTGGCCTGCCACGCGGACAAGATTTTCATCCCCCGGGTGAGCGTCCTGGAGGGCTTCGGCCTCGTCATGCACGTGATGCGCTACGGCGGGCTCGCCGAGGGGTACGGGGTGGACCTGGAGACGATCACCGCCGGCGATTACAAGTCCAGCTTCTTCCCCACCACCAAGGGGGCGTCCGAGGTCCAGGCCAAGGCGCTCCAAGAGATGTTGGAGGGGGTCCACGCCCAGCTCCTGTCACTCATCGGCGAACGCCGGGGCCTGAGCCCGACGCGGCTCGCCGAGCTCACCGACGCCTTCGTCATCCACCCCGACGACGCCCTCGAGCTGGGGCTTGTGGACGGGAACGGAGGGGTTGAGGAGGCGCTGGTGGCCCTGGCGCGCGCCGCGGGTGCGAATCCCGAAAATGCGGACGACGTCCCCCTGGTCGAGGTGGCCTCCCGGCAGTACTGGGAGAACGAATGGGGCGACCGGCCCCGCATCGCCGTCATCGGGGCCTACGGCTCCATCGAGGTGGGCCAGAGCTCCTACAGCATCGTGGACGGCTCGAAGGTGATGGGCTCGCAGACTATAGCGGCCGAGCTCGACGACGCCCGCCGGGACCCGCTGGTCAAGGCGATCGTGCTGCGGATTGATTCGGGCGGCGGCTCGGGGATCGCCTCCGACGAGATAGCCCGCGCCGTCGAGCGCTGCACCGCCGACGGCAAGCCGGTCATCGCCTCCATGGGCGACGTCGCCGCCTCGGGGGGCTACTGGATCGCCTGCCCGGCGGACTTCATCTACGCCTCGGGCTCCACCTACACCGGCTCCATCGGGGTGGTCAACCTGATACCGTCCCTGGAGCGGCTCTTCGAGGAGAACGGCGTGGTGCGCGAGGTGTACCAGAAGGGGAAGTCGGCGAATATCGGCGACATCGGCCACCGGCTGACCGACGAGGAGCGGACGGCCATTGAGAATGAGCTGGCCTATTTCTACGACATTTTCATCAACCTGGTCGCCGAGAACCGCGGGATGGACCCGGAGGCGGTGCGGGCCGTGGCCGGCGGTAGGGTCTGGACCGGCTCCGAGGCCCTGGAGCGGGGGCTGGTGGACGGGCTGGGCGGACTGCGCGAGGCCGTGGAGCTGGCGAGGCGGGAGGGCGGAATTGACCACCCCGACCCCGACCTGGCCACCTACTGCTCCTTCGGCTCGGTGATTCTCAAGCACATCGGTGGGTACCTGACCGACCTCTTCAACCAGGATCCGTTCTCGGAGTCCGAGCTGGAGTTGTAGGGGCGGGTGTTTGCACCTAGCTTGCGCTGACGTAGGGCGGGGATTCCTATCCCCGCCGGCTTTTATGTTCCCGACCTCGACCTTCACCCTAACCCGTAGGCGAGCCTCTCCCTGGGAGGGAGAGGGGGTAGCGGCAGACCTCACCCAGACCCGCACCTCGTTGCGATGACGTAGGGCGGCCCCTCTGCGGGCCGCCGCGCTCACGTTCCCTACCCCGACCCTCACCCCCACCTTCTTCCAAAAAGGGAGAGGGGGTCGCATCACCCCAAACCCGCTTGCGCTGACGTAGGGGCCGACCTTCAGGTCCGCCCGTTTTTTTCAAAGGCAGCCCTCACTCCGGCTCGCGCCTCACTGCGATGACGTAGGGGCGACCCTCTGCGGTCGCCCGCAGGCCGCTTAACAAGGGGCTTAAGCCCCTTGTTTATCGAACGAAAATTCATCCAAAATTTCTTTAACCAACTCTTGCCACGCCCCTTTTTTTGTGCTAATTTAACTGGTGCAATTGATGAGTCCTACTCAAGGAGGTAAGGAAATGCGAAAAGTTCTGTTACTCGGGGGGGGGTAATCCTTTGGGATAGTAGTAATAACGATAATTTTGAATGCGACATCACCATGTACGAAGTCGAGTAACCCGCTGGAGGTTGCTCTATCTTTTTTGAGGAGGAAACGAGATGAGAACCCTCGTATTCTTGACCGTTCTGGCCGTCGTGTCGTGCCTGGCGGGCGACGCCGTATCCGTCGGGCCGGAGCCGCCTTCGGAATACAACGCCCATTGGCAGCTCATACCGGGCGCAGGTGTCGGCTGTGTCCGCGACGACTTGTACGTGTACGGCTCCAACGACGCGGCCAGCATGATGTGGGTTGGTCAGCCCATCAACCTCGGCGGCTATGACGGCGTCAGCATAACACTTCACTACACCCTGGAGACCGCCGACGAGGGGGATTACGCCGAGATTTACCTAAGCGACGGTCTCACCTACCACTCGTTATGCAAATTCGAGGGCAATACCGACGGCGTAAACATATACAAAACCGCCCTCGACGACTACTACGGCTGTAGAAACCTGGGAATTTATATCGTTTGGGTATCCGATGAGACGGGGGTGGCCAGTGGCTTTCGCCTGAATACCATAAGGATAGACGGCGTCAATTGGGGGGAGGGCGACTACACAAATATCTTCACCTGGGGATCCGACGAGGTGACCGGCCACCAGACCATAAACGTGGCCGACTTCCTGTTAAGCGGCTACCTGTGCTGCTTTGGCTTCAAATACGGCACCGACTTGGACACACAGGGGTGGTGGGCGGTTGACAACGTGGAGCTTCTGGTCAACGGGGCGAGTATCCTGCCCTTGCAGGGCGGCGGTTACGGCATCGAGGACTTCGAGAGCGGCGGTTGGCACCAGGACCGGCACGGCCTTTCCGGGGAATGGGAAATAGACACCGACCACATCACCGGGGACATGTCCGGCGCGAACTTGCAGTGCGACTCCGCCGCCCGCCCCGGCTGGCTGTACGAGGCCGAGACCTTCTCACCCTGGGTAACGGTCAGTGCCGTCAACACGGCCACCGCCGTGTTCGATACCTGGTTTCATCCAGCGGGAACCGACGAGTCAGCATCGTTAGGCTATTACAGCGCTTCGGGCTTCCCCATTTTCGAGGATACATTTGACGACCTGTACTATTGGGAATGTTACGACGGTGGCGAAGATGTGGTAACCACCTCCTGGGGGGAAATAAAGGCGAGCTTCTAACCGGAGGCTCTCCGCCGATTTTTCTCGCTCCGACGTTGGGCGGCCCCTCCGCGGGCCGCCGTTTTTTAATGTAGCCCTCACCCCTAATCCCGTGCCTCGCTGCGATGAC
>JAPLSK010000281.1 GCA_026398675.1 bacterium
TAGAGGATGATCACCTTCTGCGCGCCGCCGCGCAGGGCGGTGCGGGCCGAATCTATCGCCGCGTGGCCGCCGCCGACCACGGCCACGACCTTCCCGGTCTCGACCTGGTTCCGGAGGTTGGCCTCGCGGAGGTAGTCCAGGCAGTTGACCACTCCGGGCAGCTCCTCGCCCGCGATGCCCAGGGCCTTGCCCTTGGTGGTGCCCAGGGCCAGGATGACCGCTTCGTAGCCATCCTTGAACAGGCTGTCGAGGGTCAGGCCCTTCTCACCGAGGGGGCTGTTGAGTTTGAGCTCGATGCCGTGGTCGAGAATCCAGTTTATCTCCCGGTCCAGCACGTCCCGGGGGAGGCGGAAGGGCGGAATGCCGGTTCGCATCAGGCCGCCGGGCTTGAAGTACTTCTCGAAGACGGTTACGCCGTAACCCTCGCGGGCCAGGTCGTAGGCGGCGGTCAGGCCCGCGGGCCCCGAGCCTATCACCGCCACCCGCTTGCCCTTGGATTTCTCCGACTTTTCCGGCTCGGGCACGAGACTCTGCTCGACCTCCCAGTCGGCGACGAAGCGCTTCAGGGAGCAGATGGCGATGGGCTCGTCGTGAGGGCCGCGCTGGCACCGACCCTCGCAGGGATGATGGCAGATGCGGCCCAGGCTGGCCGGGAAGGGGTTGACGTCGCGGATGACCTTGAGCGCCTCGGCGAACCTTTCCTCCGCGATGAGGTTGACGTACCCCTGGGTGCGGGTGTGGATGGGGCACGTCTCCTCGCACATGGGGACGCCCCGCTTGTCGATGCTGAAGGTGTTGGGGACGGCCTGGGGGAATAGGCGGTAGATGGCCTTCCGTTCGGCGTGGCCCTGCTCGAACTCGGTGGGGAGGACGATGGGGCAGGCCTCGGCGCAACTGCCGCAGCCGGTGCAGTCCCCGGTGACGTAGCGGGCCTTTTGGCGGACCTTGACCTTGAAGTTGCCGACGTAGCCGGCGACCTCCTCCACCTCGGAGTAGCACAGGAGCTTGATGTTGGGATGCTGGCCCACGGAGACCATCTTCGGGGTGAGGATGCAGGCCGCGCAGTCCATGGTGGGGAAGGTCTTGTCGAACATGGCCATGTGGCCGCCGATGGAGGGCTCCTTCTCGACGAGGTAGACCTTGCGGCCGGAGTCGGCGAGCCTGAGCGCGGCCTCGATGCCGGCGATTCCCGCCCCCACGACCATGGCGTCGGGGTGAACCGGGACCTCCTTCTCCTCGAGGGGCTCCTGGCGGCTCACGCGGAACACCGCGGCCCGGATGAGCCGTTTGGCCTTCTGCGTCGCCCGGACCGTGTCGTCATGCACCCAGGAGCAATGCTCCCGGATGTTGGTCATCTGAAAGAGGTAGGGGTTCATCCCCGCGCCTTCCACCGCCCCGCGGAAGGTGACCTCGTGCATCAGGGGCGAGCAGGAGGCGACCACCACGCGGTTCAGGCCGTACTCCTCGATGTCCTTACCGATGAGCTCCTGACCGGGCTCCGAGCACATGTACTTGTACTCTTTGGCCACGACGACGCCGGGCAGTCCGGCGGCGAACCGGGCCACCTCCTCCACGTCCACTATGTGCGAGATGTTCGTCCCGCAGCGGCAGACATAGACGCCTATCCGTTCCTTGCCGTTATCGCTCATCGGTTCAACCCTCTGGGAGGTCGGTTTGACTCTCACCGGAACGTTGATAAAATTTTTTTAAGAACCGCACTTTTACCGGTGACCGCGCGCTTCTTTAGTTCGCCGGAAAGAGCGGTCTTCCATCCCCGACGGTCGCTATCGGGTCCAAGTCCTCTCTCATAGACACGGGCGAAGGTGGTCGTTGCTCGGGAACCGTGCCGCTCACTCGATACCCGGTCCTCGCTCGGTGTCCGGTCCGTGCCCGTAATTACGACGCACGGCCCGCTCGACGGAGTTTCGACACCCGCCCCCGGAGCTACGAGCGCAGCGGCAACTCAACAGACACCAACCGCCTCGCCGACCCGGCGCCGGGGACGACCTACAGGCGCAGCATGCCGCCCAACTCGGCGTAGATCTGCGTGTCCGAGTAGTGCCGCTGGTGTGAGGCGCCGGATGGGCAGCCGGCCACGCAGGTTCCGCAGCCCTTGCACAGCACGCTGTTGACGACGGAGACTTTCTTCACCGTGTCGTAGGAAATCGCCGTGTAGGGGCAGTTCTGGATGCAGTACCGGCAGCCGGAGCAGAGCTCCTCGTCTATGACGGAGGTGATGGGCTCGATTGCGACCTGGCCCTGGCCGATGAGGGAGAGGGCCTCGGCGGCCGCGGCGGCGCCCTGGGCCACGGAGTCCGGAATGTCCTTGGGCCCCTGGCAGGCGCCGGCGATGAACACGCCGTCGGTGGTGGTTGCCACGGGGGCCAGCTTGGGGTGCATCTCCTGGAAGAAGCCCTGGCTGCCGCAGCTGATACCCACGATGCGGCGGATGTCCTCGGCGTCGGAACGCGCCTCCAGGGCGGTGGACAGAATCACCATGTCCACCGGCACCTCGCGCGTGGTGCCCAGAAGGGTGTCCTCGGCGACCACCAGGAGCCTGTCGCCGGCCGGCATGACCTCGGCGGCCTTGCCGCGGATGAAGTGCACCCCCTCGGAGAGCAGGCGCTTGTAGAACTCCTCGTAGCCCTTGCCGAAGGCGCGCATGTCTATGTAGAAGCAGTAGACCTCCGCGTCGGTGTGCTCCTTGACCAGGTGGGCGAATTTCAAGGAGTACATGCAGCAGACCCGGGAGCAGTAGGAGTGGTACCGCTCGTCGCGGGAGCCGATGCAGTGGAGGATGGCGATGGCCTCGGGGGTGCGACCGTCCTCGAGCTCGATGTGGCCGCCGGTCATGCCGTCGGCCCGGCACATGAACTCGAACTCCATGCCGGTGATGACGTTGGGCAGCCGACGGTACCCCAGGGCGGGGATGACCGAGGGGTTGAAGACCTGCATCCCGGTGGCGACGATGATCGTCCCCACGTCGAGCTGGACCTCCTCGTCGGCGGAGTCGAGGCTCACGGCGTCCTTGCCGCAGGCCTCCTCGCAGATGCGGCAGGCGTCAACGGCGTTGCCGGCGGCGCTCTGCCGGAAGTGGATGCAGTCATCCTCGTAGACCGTGGGCACGTTGGGGACCATCTGCTTGGTGGTGAACCGGACGGCGCTGTTGGAGGCCAGGGAGAGCTCGGGGTGGATGACCTTGCGGTTGTAGCGGTCGTAGACCCTGGCCGAGCCGGTGGGGCAGATGCTGGAGCAGGAGCCGCAGGCGATGCAGTCGGGCGAGAGGGCGTCGTAGGGCGCCGAGACGTAGCTCTTGGAGCCCCGCTCGTTGATGGAGATGGCGAAGGCCTTGACCCGCTCCTGGCAGATGCGCGCGCAGAGGCCGCAGAGGATGCAGCGGTTCGCCAGGGCCTCCTCGGTGGGCTCGCCGAAGCGCTTGGGGTCGGCCCCGTACTCCGCCCCCAGCTCCTGGAGGCGCTCCACGGACGGGGCCTTGGCCAGGAGGAGCTCGAGGATGAACTTCCGGGCCCGGCGCACGTCCCCGTCGCCGGTGACGACGTTCATCCCCTCGGTCGCCACCAGGTTGCAGGATGTGGTCAGCTTGGCGCCGTCGCCCTCGCCGACCTTGACCGTGCACATCCGGCATCCGGCGTAGGGCTCGAGGAAATCGGAGTAGCACAGGGTCGGGATGTCAATCTCGAGCGCCCTGGCCGCCGCCAGGACGGTCGTACCCTCCTCGACCTCCACGCTCTGCCCGTCAATGGTCAGCTTAACCATGAGATCCTCCCACTATCGGCTTTCTTCCTCGGCCTCGTGCTCCCAGCGCCAGTCGCAGCGCAGGCACCTCTTGGCCTCGTTGACGGCCGCGGTCTCGTCGAGGACGAGCTCGACCGACTCGAAGTTCTTGATCCTCTCGGCGACCCCCTGCAGGGGGGTCTCGGGCCGGGAGACGATGGTCTCGACCTCCTCGGGCGTCATCTCGTAGGGCTCGACCTTAACCACCGGCTTCGTCAGGGTGTACTCGGGGGTCATGTCGCCGCCCCGCAGGTAGCGGTCCATGTACTTGGCGGCCAGCTTGCCGTGCCCCATGGCGTCGGTGGCGAAGTAAGGCCCGGCGACGACGTCGCCCCCGGCGAACACGCCGGGTGAGTCGGTCATCATGGTGCCGGGGTTCACCTCGAGGGTGCCCTTCCGGGTGAGCTTGAAGCCGTCGGCGGGGAGGAAGGCGAGGTCCGGTTTCTGGTTGATGGCCGGGAAGAGGGAGTCGAGCTCGACAGTGAACTCGGTGCCCTCGAGGACCACCGGCTCGCGCCAGCCGGTCGGGTCCACGCCCCGCATCTCCACCCGCCGCAGCTCGAGACCCACGAGACGCCCCTTCTCGGCGATGATTTTCGAGGGGGCGCAGAGGTAGACCACCTCGATCCCCTCCTCCAGGCCGGCCTGGACCTCCAGCTCGTCGGCGGGAATCTCGAAGTGGGTCCGGTTGTAGAAGATGGTGACCTGGAGGGCGCCGAGGCGCCGGGCGGTACGGGCGGCGTCCAGGGCGGTGTTGGTGCCGCCGATGATGCCCACCCGCTTGCCGACGGTGGTCCGGCCCCCGACGTTGACCTCGTGGAGGAAATCTATGGCGTCCTGGACGCCCTCCACCTCCTCGCCGGGCAGGCCCAGCGGGATGCCGGTATGGGCGCCGGTGGCGATGAAGACGGCCTTGTGATCCCGGCGCAGGTCCTCGAAGGGGACGTCCTTACCAATTTTCACGCCTGTCTTTATCTCCACGCCGATCCGGCGGACCCGCTCGACCTCCCGGGCGATGAGCTCGCGGGGGAGGCGGTAGGCCGGGATACCGGCGTAGAGCATCCCTCCGGCGACGTCGCCGGACTCGAAGACGGTGACGCGGTAGCCGAGGCGGGCCAGGTCCCAGGCACAGCTCAACCCGGCAGGTCCGGCCCCGATGACGGCGACCTTGTCGAGATTGCCCGCCCCCTTGGGCGGCGAGTAATCCCGGCCGTGCTTCTCCAGGACGAACCGCTTGAGGGCCCGGATGGAGATGGGGTCGGCCACGTTCCCCGTGGTGCAGCGGAACTCGCAGGGGTGCGGGCAGATGCGGCACAGGATGCCGGGGAAGGGCGTGGCCTGAAAGATGATGTCCAGGGCCTTGTCGAACTTGCCCAGGGCGATGTAGGCGATGTAGCTCGGGGCGTCCATGCCCACCGGGCAGGTGTGGTGGCAGGGGGCCGAAACGATCCTCCTGCACACCGCCCCGGGGCACTTTTTGTACCTGATGTGGGACTCGTAGTCCTCGCGGTAGTAGTGCAGAGTCGTCAGG
>JAPLSK010000282.1 GCA_026398675.1 bacterium
GGTGGCGACGCCGGACTCAGCGGCCCGCGAACACCGATTAGAAAGTAGGTCTATTCAACCAGACTTCGTATCGATTGGGGTAGCAGGTCATCGCCCCGGGGCGCCAGACCTTGCGGTCGGAGTCGTACCAGAAACGAATGACGTAGGGGACGACCTTCCCGCCTTTCTCATCGGAATGCGAGATGAACACGGTCACATCGGCGACCTTGACTTTGCCTTTGGACTTGATCGTGTCGGGCAAGGACGTCGGCGGAACGCCAATGTGAGCAAAGGTCATGATCGAATTGCGCAACGGCCAGAACGTGCTCTCGCCTGGTTTGGGGAGGGCATCGGTGCCGGTCTCATAGACCGTGACCTGCGACCGCTCCTTGCAGAGCCCTTGCCACAGCGTCTGTTGGCCGGTCTTCCTCCAGTAGAGCGACTGGGTTTCCCATGGATCGGACGGAATCTCACCCGCGGGAACGCCGAGCTCCGCAAGGTCCTTTCGCATCATCGAATCAAACATCTCCCCGACTGTTTCCCCGCTTTCCTTGAGCATCTGGAAATAGGCGGGGATGTCGTTGGTCCCATAGCCGGCCAGAACGGCAGCGGCCGTTCGCCTGAGCGCATCGGCCTGCTGGCCGTCCAACAGCTCCCTGCCCGTCCAGCGAACCTCCGCCAGCGCCTGCGCGACCGGCGCCGCGCCATCCTTGAACAGCACGTCGGTGCGCATGCTGTTCCAACTCATGTCAACCACGTCGTCAAGGGTGGCCTTGTCGCCCAGGGCAGCCAGTCCCGCTGTGTCCACGCCCACGTCCTGGGGCAAGGGGCCTGGCGGCGGCACGGCGCCTGGTGGGGGCACGGCGCGCGTGGGGACGCCCTTGCCTGCCCCAACCGGTTGGTTCTGCGCGACAGAGGGAGCCGTCGGACGGCCGGTGCGGGTGCGCAGCTACTAGGGCGCGACGCAGGTGGCCGTGCCGGTGCCTTTGGCGTCTACTTCGGCGCATCGCGCCAGATGAGGATGACCGCGTCGCCGGCCTCGACCTGCTCGGCGAGGTTGGGCTCACCGAGCATGGTGACGGCCCCGTCGCGCCCCACGCGGCCCATGTGCACCGAGTCCCGCCACGCCATCGAGAGCGGCATGGGGTTGATGAAGTCCTGGTTGACGATGACCAGGAAGCGGTGCTTGTCCTTGCGGAGCAGGTTGATCAACGCGCACTTGCCCCCGGTGGCCAGCGAGCGGATGATCCCCTCCGGTTCGAAGGGCTTGTAGCCGGAGGGCGTGTTCGGCGGGCGCGACCCGCCCGCCGCAGGCCTGGTAGAGGAAGTGCTCGATGCCCGTGGCACCCATCGCCAGGTTCGTGTACGCCTGGATGCGCAGGCTGCCCATCGTCGGATCGGGGAACAGGTCCATCCCGCAGCAGCAGATGAACGACCACAGCGGGATGCGTGCCATCCTCGAAGCACGCTGCGCGACCATCATGTTCTCATACCAGTCCGGCACCGGCGCGAACCGCCTGAGCGGGTAGTGGTCGTAAGAGAGGTGATTGACCGGGATCTCCGAGAGGAACTTGAAGACGTAGTCCTCGTA
>JAPLSK010000283.1 GCA_026398675.1 bacterium
GGTGCTCCAGTCGTCACACCTGGAGGTGGCGGACGTGATCCCCCTGCGCCTCCAGAACCTCCCGCACAGGCTGGCGGTGTTGGAGGAGATCGGGCGCGAGTGGGCGCGGGCGTTGTCGGCGGGGCAAGGCTGAGGCGGCGATGCGCGGCTTCGAGTTCCACGGCCCGTCGCGGATCGTCTTTGGCGCCGGGCGGTTCGAACAGGCCCCCGAGCTGGCGGGTGGCCCAACGGACCAGTTCCATGAAGTGCAACCCCGTCGAACTGCCCCCCGAGGTCCTGGCTGGGGTGTTGTCGTCGGCCTTATAGCCTGCACCCGTGCAACGTCCGGACTATCGGTAATGGTTGGAAGCCTCTTGCCGATTCCGGCAACTGCGGTATAATGATTATCGTCTGATGCACCTCAAGGTACGTGGCGTATCCCGGCCGGGGACCAGCGCCTCGCATGCTCGGTTTGGAAAGACTGTCGCTCACACGTGTTACGTGTTGGCTTCAATCCTCAAGAAGGAGGCTGAACAAATGACCAGGAATCTTGCGCTCGTGCTGGCGTTGTTGGCGGGGGTGTCGGCCATGCAGGCTGCCACCATCGAATATCAGGGTCCCAGCGGCAATCTGGCCGTTGCGGGCAACTGGTACATCATTACTGACGCGGGCAATCCCGCCAGCCGCACGGGGGCCACGCGCCTGCCCCAGGCCTACACAGGGACCTACCCCACCGGGACGCTGGGTGACACGGCCATCATCCGCAACGGCACGACGACCACACTCAACTCGCTGCTGTCGAGCCAGAACCTGCTGATCGGCGGTCCGCAGATCACGGGCCAGGCGACGGGGCCGGGAACCACCGTGTACGTCACCAGCGGCGGGACGATGTCGCTCTACAGCGACGATCCGTCTTTCGAGGATCCGCCTGAGAACCCGCTGCGTTTCAGGATCGGCGAGTATTACGGCGGAACGATGACCATGGACGGCGGGCTCGTCAACGTCAACGGGCGGCGCGGCGGGGGGTTGACGGTGGGCGCCAGTCCCGTCGCCGCCGGTGTGGTGAACATTTCGGGCGGAACGATCAACGTCGTTCGCCCCTTCACCACCGGGGCCACATTCAACATGGGCAACGGCGTGGGCGCCACCGGCGTCATCAACCAGAGCGGTGGCTTGGTTCGGATCAATGGGGCCCTGCCCCCGAATGGCCCTAGCAGCGACAAGGTCGGTAGGATCGGCGTGGGCGGCTACGGGGAGTACAACCTGTCGGGCGGGCAGTTCGTGACCCGTGACTGGTTCAACATCGGCCAGGAATACGTCGATGATGACAGCAATCGTTTCCCCGGCACGGGCGTGATGAGCATCACCGGCGGCACGTGGGAATACGGCTACCGCGTGGGCGTGGGCGACGGGCGGTTCGGCGACGCCAATGTCGGGCATCTGCGGATCATGGCGGGCACGCTGAAGGTGGCCGCCGACACCGTCCCCCATGACAATGGGCACATCTGGCTGGGCCGCGGAGACCCCACCACCGGTGCCGTGGTCAATTCCAT
>JAPLSK010000284.1 GCA_026398675.1 bacterium
GAGGTAGCATGACTCGACGAGCACCGCCGGCATCCGCGCCTCCACCAGAACGAAGAAGGGCGCCGGCCACACGCCGCGGTCGGGCAGGCCGAGCTCCGCGACGTGGGTCCCCTGGAGGCTCCGGGCCAGGTCCGCCGAGGGCGCGGTCAATTCCTCGAATGTCAGCCGGGCGAGGAGCCGGGCCGCCTCCAAACGGGCGATAAACGGCAGCTCGCCCGTGAGTGGCAGGGCGAACCGCGCGCCGCCGCCGGGCGACCAGGGGGTGTCCGGCCGGTGGTGGTCGGCGTAGTACATCTCGGGCCCGCAACGCTCCGGCGGGCCGCCGTTCAGGTGGAGGGAGAGGAAGAGATCGGCGCCGAGCTCGTTGGCGGTGCGGACGCGCTCCTGGAGCCCCACGGGGTAATCGCCCGTTCGGGTCAGTACGACCTCGACGTCCAGTTCCTCCTCCAGCATCGCCCGCACCCGACCGGCGATGTCCAGCACCAGGTCCTTCTCGAAAACGCCGGTCTTGGGGCCGCCGGCCCCCGTCCACCGGGGACCGCCGTGGCCGGGATCGAGGACGATCGGGTTCGAGGAGCACTCCGAGCAGCGGCCAGCGCCGCCCCACCGAGAGGGGCCGCTCCAGCGTCAGGCCGGGAATCTCCCAGCGCCAGGCGCCGTCGGTGAACACCGGCGCCGCGGGGGAGTCGCCGTCGGGAAGCGGCCCGTCCACCCCGAGGGACACCCAGGCCCCCGTCCCGGCGGGCGCGGCGTTCAGGGAAAGAAGCTCCGCCGCCGGCGACGCCGAGATGACGAATAAAAAAATGGCGAGGGCGAACAGCCTCAAATCGGCCTACTCCATCCGCTTGTCGTAGTCCTTGACGTAGGCGGCGATGCCGCGGTAAACCGCCTCGGCCACCCGCCGATAGCCCTCGGCATTGGTGTAGAGATCCGCCTCGCGCTTGCTGGTCATGAAGTAGCTCTCGACGAGGATGGCCGGCATGTGCGTTCCGCGCAGAACGGCGAAGTTGTCCTGTTTCACCCAGCGGTCCTTCAGGCCCAGCTCGTCCAGGAGCTCGGCGTTGACACAGTTGGCCAGCCGGGCCGACTCCTCGAGGATGAGGGTGGCCCCGATCTCGTTGGCCATCAGGCAGCGCCCCTTGAGGCCCACCTCGTAGTCCCCGGTGCGGGTCAGGACCACCTCCACCCCCAGGTTGTCCTCCAGGAGACCCTTTAAAATCTTGGCCTGCTCGTAGACGGCGTACTTCTCCGAGACGCGCTCGTCGTAGGTGGCTGTGCCGGTATAGCGCGAGCCGCCGTGACCCGGGTCGATCACTATCAGCTTGATCTCCCCCGAGGGCTGGGTGAAGTCGGGCGTGTCGCTGACGCCGCCCTTGGGGATGACGTCCACGCAGACCTGGAAGGGGTTGCGCTTGGCGTAGGCGCGGTATGTGTAGGAGCCGGAGACGAGCTTGAGGATTAAAAGGGCGTCCTTGCCGTCGGCGACGACCTTGGCCTCGGCCACGGCGCCCTTGCCCGGGCGGGTGATGGTGGCGGACGGCGCGGCCCCCGTGATGCGCACCTTGAGGGTGTTTCCATCGGCGGTGAGGGAGAACTCGGCCTCCGAATCCAGGCCCACCGAAATCCATGTCCCGGCGTCGGTGGTGCCCAGGTTCAGGCTCTGGGCCCGGTTGGCCCACACCGGTACCGCCGCGAGGA
>JAPLSK010000285.1 GCA_026398675.1 bacterium
TCGCCGTTGCCGCCGCGGCCCTCCTCGGCTTCAGCTACCAGGGGATGGTCGTCTTCATGCCGCTCTTCTTCGGCGAAAACCTGCACCTGCCCGGGATGAGCGGGGAGGTGCTGGGGAACCTGGCCGCGGGGGTGATGCTCCTGGGCGGGGTGTTCGGCCAGTTCTCCGGGGGCGTCCTCGCGGAGAGGAAGAAACCGCTGCGCTCGGCGACCTGGCTGTCGGCGGCGGCGTGCGTCGCGGCGCTCGGCGGGCGATTCGCCGGGGGGTGGTGGACCCTGGCCATCTCGGTCGGCATGGCGGCGGCGGTCTTTTCCACCCAGCCCATCACCAACAGCATCGTCGGACGGCTCATGCCCGCCCGCCACCGCGGGAAGGGCTACGGCCTGGCCAGCGCCGTCAACTTCGGCTTCGGCTCCCTGGCCGGGTCCGTCGGGGGCTGGGTATCGGAGAAGACCGGCCTGGAAAACGTGTTCCTCCTCTTGGCCGCGACCTCGCTCCTGGCGGCGGTGGCGATGCTCCTCTTGCGGAAGGCCGGCGGCGACGAGGTCGCCCGGCCCCGCGGGGCCTGAGTAAGAGTAGCGGCCCTCAGAGGGGCCGCCCTACGTCATCGCAATCGCGGGGCGAGGGCCGTTGCATGTCCCCTCTCCCTTCTAGGGAGAGGCGCGCCTACGGGTTAGGGTGAGGGTCGAGGCTGGGAGCGTAAAGCGGCCCCCCTCTCCCCGTGGGAGAGGGGATGGGGGTGAGGGCTGGGGAGGGGGGTGTAGCGGCCCCCTCCCCCCTTTGGGGGGAGGGCCGGGGTGAGGGGTTCCGTATACCCCCTCTCCCTTCCAGGAAGCGGCGCGCCGACGGGTTAGGGTGAGGGTCGAATGTAAGAGCGGCGGCCCGCAGAGGGGCCGCCCTACGTCATCGCATTTTGCTGTGCGAGGACCATCTTGCATGAAAAGCGGTGGGGATTCGAATCCCGACCGTGTATAATTACTAAGGAATCATTTCCGTGCAATCGCGTATTAAAAGGTAAATCCCTCCCCCCACACCCGACCCGACCCCTCCCGAATCCGCCAGAAGGACGGTCCCGTGCCCTGAGCGCTTTTTCCTTTCGCCCCGACGGTTGACGAGACGAATTTGACGAGGCGAAGCGACGGAGGAGGCGCCATGCGACACGGGACGTTTTTCGTACTCCCGACCGCCCTCTTTTTGCTGGGCGTCGGCTGCCTGAGCCTGCCGACCACCACCCCCGAAGAGCCCCCCGCCCCCGACACGCCCCTCGGCCTGGTTAAAACCTTCGAGTGGTGCTACGACCACCAGGACGAGGCGCTTTACGCGAAAATCCTGGACCCCGGCTTCACCTACATCCTCGACCGGGACCACGGCGGATTCGAAGAGCACCGGTCGTGGGGCCGCGACGAGGAGCTGGCCCGGTTCACCGACTTCTGCGCCGCCTGCGGCGAAGGTAATATAAACCTGACTCTGGACTTGAGCGAAAGCACAGACACCGAGCCCGGCCCCGGGTATGAGGAATGGTTGATACCCGACGTGGACTACACCCTCCGCGTCGTCACCGAGGACAAGACCTACCTCGCGGAAGGCCGCGCCGATTTCCTCATGCTAAAAAGCGACGGTGACGGATCCCGCTGGCGCCTCTCGGAGCTCTCCGGCTTCGAGCGCCCCGACCTGCCCTAAAGGAGACCCCATGCCCCGAGCGTTACCCCTTCGCGCATATCGAAAAAGTGAACCGAAGGAGGCGCCATGAAACGCCGACCGGGCCGAACCCTACCGCTTTTTTTCTCCCAGGTCTCCCTCTTGAGCATATTCAGCATCTGTGAAATCCCCGGGAACCCCAAGCCCAACCCCCCGCCCGAGCCGACCAGCCCCGCGGGCGTCGTCCGGGGCATCGAGTGGGCCTACAACCAGCAGGACATCAACTACTACAAGGACATGCTCGATCCGGACTTCACCTTCTACTTCGACCCCCGGGACATCCAGGACCAAGGCGCGCCCACCTCCTGGGGCTACGACGATGAGCTGGAAGCCACGCAGAACCTCTTCGATTCCGTGGACGACGGGGCCATCACGCTCACCATGGAGCTCGGGGACCAGCGGGAGCCGGGGCCGGGCGACGAGGTGTGGGACTTGAACGGCGTGGACTACCTCCTGGTCGTGGTCACCTGGGACGTCACGTACCGGGCCCAAGGGTTCGCCAACTTCCGCACGCGCTCCGACGGCCTCTGGCGGGGACAGCCGCGGTGGTGGCTCTGGAAGTGGTGGGACATCGCCGGCTAGACCGATGACGCGCGATACAAGAAAAGACGGCCCGCGGGCCGTCTTTTTTTTATCAGGAAGATCAACCGTTTTTTATATCCCACCACTTGGTGAGCCACCAGCGCATCAGACCGATGTTGTCGGCGAATTTCGACAGCTTGAAATTGGCCTGTTCATCTGCCTGATAGATTATATCCTTTTCCGTTTCGACCACGCGGAGGCTGTAGGCCACGTTGTAGATATCGAACGTGGTTTCGTAGGGGCCGGGCTCGGTGTTACCACTGTCGCTGAAGTCCAGCGACAGGTCAATGTTCGCGGCGCCCACGGCGACGAAGAGGTTCTGCGTGGCATCAATTTCCTGTTTGTAGAGCCAGGAGGAGGGGATATCCAAATCGCCGCCCACGTCCGACGGATCGAAGTAGAAGACGAAGTTGTCCTCGTCCAAAAGAATCGAGTATTTGGGTCCGTCCGCGTTGTTGTAGCACCACTGGATGTCCTCGATGACGGCCCTGGGCGAGAGCGGTTCCTGCCAGTCGCCCTGGTCATCACCATTGCCGTTCGGCGGGATACTGAAAAGATCGCAGCCGAGGCCGGCGAAAAGGACGAGGATGACCGCTGGGATGATGGCTTTGCGCATTGGTGTCCTCCGGTGACCGGCGGCTTTTCCGGTCCGTGACCAAAACCCGTCGCGGAGGCGTTCGCCCCCCGGGGCCCTTCGCTTACGTCCGGGGGAGGGTCGGGGTTCCCGGCTCGACCGGGCGTGGGAACCCGCGGATCGCGTCCGAATCGCCCCTTGAGTCCGTGGGGAGTCGTCGTTCCCGGCTCGACCGCATCGCCCCCGCATTAAGACAATATAGCAGTGAAACGGAGAAGTGTCAAGATTTACGCGCCAGGACGAAGTCCGCCAACTGCGAAAGGACGGCGGTGCCGCGCCGGAAGACCCCCAGGGAACCCTTGGCGGTGGCGATCAGCTCCCCGGCCACGGTCCGGCTCGTCTCCAGGCCGAAGAGGTGGACGAAGGTGGGCTTGTCCGCGTCCTTGCCCACGTCCTTGCCCAGCTCCTCCGCGGTGGCGGTGACGTCCAGGATGTCGTCCACGATCTGGAAGGCGAGGCCCAGGTTCTTGGCGTAGGCTTCCAGGGCCTGGATCTCGGGCTCCGAGGCCCCGGCGGCCAGGGCCCCCATGCGGGCGGTGGCGGTGAATAGGGCGCCGGTCTTGCGGGCGTGGACGAACTCCATCTCGTCCATGGAGAGCCGCCGGCCCAACGAGTCCAGATCCAACTGCTGTCCGGCTATCATCCCGTCCAGGCCCACGGCGCGGGCCAGCTCGGCGGCCATGTCGCGGGCCAGGAAATCGCGCCGGATGCCGGGGCAGCGCGCGATGAGCTCGAAAGCGGCCATGAGCTCGCCCACCGCGGCCAGCACCGCCGTCGCCTCGTCGTAGAGCACGTGGAGGGTGGGTCGTCCGCGCCGCAGCCGGGCATCGTCCATGCAGGGCAGGTCGTCGAGAACCAGGCCGGCGGTGTGCACCAGCTCCACGGCGCAGGCCGCGTCGAGGAAGGGCTCGGGCCTGGCGCCGCACACCTCGCAGGCGGCGAAGAAGAGGACGGGGCGCAGCCGCTTGCCGCCCGCCTCCACCGTATGCCCCAAAGCGGCGTGAGGCTTGGCGCACCGGGGATCGTCGGCGTCCGCCAGCGATCTCAGCCGGGCGTCCACCAGCCCCTTCACCCGCGCCGCGTAGGATTCGAGCTCACCCACCCGACCCCCCGTCGTTGGGAGGCGGATTGGGTTCCCGCCCCGCGCTCCGGCGCAGCCTATCGCCGCACCGGTCCAGGTACTCCGCGAGCGCCTCGTCCCAGGGCCGCATCACCACGCCCAAGCCTTCGGCGGCGGAGCGGTCCAGCTCGACCCTGGCCGGGCGGGGCGCCGGGGTCGCGGACTCCTTCGCGCTTACCGGAACGACCTCGACGTCGAGCCCCAGGCCCTCCACCAGACGCAGGGCGTAGTCGTGCCAGGTGACCGACCCCGCGTTGGTCAGGTGAAAGACGCCGGAGTCGGCCTTTCCGACTAGGGCGACGACGGC
>JAPLSK010000286.1 GCA_026398675.1 bacterium
AGGTTGACCACGGCGTCGGCCTCCATGACCGGTAGGGCGATGGTTAGATCGGGGTCTACGGGGTTGATACCCGCGACGTGGCGGTGGCCGGCGGCGTCGAAGCTGATCCACCTCACCCCCAGCTCCTCGCAGACCGCCCCGATGCCGGTCACGGCCCAGATTTTCTCCACACGGACGACGGAGGGGGCGGGGGCGTCGCCGACCGTCACGTCGTACCCCGCGTCCAGGAGCGATTTGACCACGGCGCGCACCACCACCGGGTGGGTGGTCACGTGCTTATCCGGGGGGAAGTCGGCCAGGAGGTTCGGCTTCACCAGGATGTGGGCCGGGGGCGCCGGAAGCCCCGCCCTCCAGCCGCCGAAGAGCGCCAGGGTCGCGGCCAGGGAGCCCTCTACCTCGTCGGGAGAGTACGTGTTACACTTGCCGTAGCAGACGATGTGCCTGGTCAATCTCCCCCCTGAAAGGGCGATCGGTTTGAAGTCTGACGCTTTGGCCTTTCAGGGCGCGGGCCGGTCGGCGGTTTTTCTGGCGGCTCTGCTCCTTGCGCCGGTCCCGGCGTTCGCCCTGACGATCATCTACGCCCCGACACTGCCCGAGGGATCCCCCGTCACCCCGGCCGCGGCGGCGGAAAATTTCGCCGGGGGGCTGGGGGTCGAGGATGATTGGTATTATAACACCCCGAGCCTCTTCGGGGACGTGCGGACCGCCCTCCGGTCGCCGCCGACCCTTTCCGAGCTCATCGTCTACGCCGCCCAGTCCGAGGCGGACGACACGGTCTGCCTGAGCCTGATTGAAACACAGGAGGGCTGGTTCGGCTACGCCCTGCGCTGGAATCGCGGAGTCGTCTCGGGGGCCTGTCGGGGGGCGCGCGATCCGGATACGTTCGATTGGTGGCTCTTGGGCGAGGACCTGGCGCGGGAGAAATCCCCCGTGCCCGGGAGCGGCGAGCCGGACAGCCTGACCGGGGTGCGCTGGTTCGGGCACACGCTGGACGAGGGCCTGGCCCTTGTGGCCGCGATGAGATGGCTGGAGCATCACCCCGAGGAGGACACCGCGGCGCTCCAACTCGCCGACCGCACCGGGCAGGTCATACGCCAAATCGCCGTGGTGGGCGACGTCGCGGCCGTGAATAGGCTCCTCGACGGTATCGCCGCCCTGGTCGGTACGGCCGGGGAGGCGGCGGATAAAGTCCCGAAGGAAGACGGGCAGAACGTCATCATCGCCCTGTACTTCGCGGGCCACGCCGCCGAGTACGCCTGGCGCGTCACGCGCTACGCCGGACCCTGCCAGGGGATAGGCGACCTGCCCGAGCAGGCGGAAGCCGCGGCGGGGCGTTTGGCCCTCGAGTCGGAAGACTACTGGGAGCGGGCCGTGGAGGACTACCGGCGGGCGGTGGACTCGGCCGGCATCGAGGAGCTGGGCGGGAGCTGGGTGTTGATGTCCCGTGTCGCCATCATGCTTCTCTACCACGAAACCGGCCGCGAGGAGGAGTAGCCCCCTTTTTAAAGTTATCCGTCTTTCTTTGTTACCGCAACCCTAACCAAGCTAGGGAACCCATGAGCGAACCGACCTACCGCGCCCACCGCACCGAGCTGCGCTGGCTCTATTTCGTGCTGATCGTGGCGCTCCTTTTCTTCGTCCTGCCCTTCTCGAGCTGGGGGGCGGCCCTGAACATCGTGGCCCAGGCCTTCTTCCTGCTGACCATCATCGTGGGCACTTTCCGGGCCATGCAGCTCAAGAGCGAGGTGGACGCCGAGCCGAAGGGTGAGGTCGCCACCCCCCAGGGGCGCTTCAACTTCATCAACCTGCTGGTGACCGGCCTCTTCGCCATGGGCCTTCTGTTCTACTTCCTGGACAAGGTGATTGACTCGGGCGGCTCGAACATCTTCCTCTGATCCCCCACCGGAGCCGCTAAATGTGGGCGGGGTACGGAGCCCCCGCCCTGCGTTTGTCCCCCCTCTTCGGTGAAGGGTTGGGGCGGGGGGTGCCGCCATCCCCTCCCCCCTTTGGGGGG
>JAPLSK010000287.1 GCA_026398675.1 bacterium
GGAGGCTGCTATGGCTCGACACTTCTGAAGTGCGTGATAGATGGGAACAAAGCGAAGTATGGCATTGGATTACGTCTGTGCTATGCCTTGAACTGCTTAATTATAAATAACACAGACTTGACAACTGTCGGCCAGGGAGGAGGTGCACAGGCTTCCACATTAGAAAGCTGTACAGTCTACAACAACTATGCAGGTGACTATGGTGGTGGAGTAGAAAACAGCACTTGTCGTAACTGCATCATACACAATAACACAAACACCGCTAATCCTATTAATGCTAACGCGTGCAATAGTGATATCACATACTCATGCGGAACGCCGCTGCCGCCACGGTGCAGGTTGGAGCGGAAATCGTCCTCGGGCGCCCGACGCTCGTAGCACGCAATCACGCTCCCGCCCAGGACCAGCAGGCGCAGGTCCCTCCCCCCGGACTCGGGGTGGAAGCGCTCCAAAAAAACGTTTTGCTCCAGGACCGCCGAGAGCTGCCACTGGCCGCGCAACGCCTTCAGAGACTCCACCAGCGCCGTCCCCACCCCCCGCGTCCCCCGCGTCCACTTGAGCACCAGGGGGAATCCGCCCACCGCCTCGGCCGCGCTCGCGAGCCGGGACTCGTCGGTGACGAGCGCCGCGTCCACCGTCGGGACGCCCGCCGTCCGCAGGAGCTGGTGCGTGTAAAACTTGTCCGAGCACCGGAGCACGGCTTGGGTGGAGTTGAGGGTGGGCACCCCCATCGTCTCGAGCTGCCGCCAGAGCGCCAGGTCCCAGCCGAAATCCAGCCTCCGGTACCCGGAGCGGAAAACGGCGAAGTCCGGCGGGTCCGGCGTCTCGCCGTCCGAGAGCAGCCGGAGACCGTCCCTGGCGACCAGGGCGGTGAGGCGCGTCGTGTCGAGCTCGCGCAGCTCGTGCCCGCGTGACCGGGCGGCCTCGGCGAGGCGCCGGGACGAGTGGAGCTCGAAGTTCCGCGACAGGCTCCAGATGAGCATGGGTCCGCCGTGGGTTGGGGGTTGGCGACCGGGCGCCAGCTTGCATTATACCGGGCTGCCGATGAGATTCGTGCGTGTCGGGTCGCCTAGGCCTTTTTCCTCCACCGGAAGGCGCCGGCGGCCGCGGCCAGGGCGTACGCGGCGAGCCCCGCCGACAGCCCGACCGAGTAGCCCAGGCTGACGGCGAGAATCGTCGCCAGCACCGAAGCCATGACGCTCATGACGCTGTTGATACCCCAGACGTAGGGTATCATGCCGCCGCTCTGGGCCTCGTCCAGACGCGAAACGCCCAGCGGGAAGGCCATCCCCATGACGAACCCTAGGGGCGCCAAAAGGAGGCCCGCGATGATGAAACGCCAGGCGAGGAAGGCCGGCATGGCCAGATTCAAAACCCAGGGCACGATGAAAGCCTGGACGAGGATCAGCGCCCCGATGGCGGCGAGGACGGTCATGTTCAGGCCGCGCAGCGGGAAACGCTTCTTGAGGCGGTTCGTCGTCGCGCTGCCCAGCCCCGCGAAGAGGAGCAGGGAGAAGATGACCACCGAGGTCGCGTAGGAGGGGTGCCCCAGGAACAGCACGTACCGTTGGATAAGCGACAGCTCGACGAGCATGAAGCCCAGCCCGATGCCGGCGAAGTAGAGCCATTTCTGCGGACGGACCAGGACGGTCGCCAGGGTGTATTCCCCTTTGCGTTTGAGCGCCAGGGGCAGGATGATGAATATCACCCCGCACGCCAGGAGGATGTAAAACAGGTACTGGAGCATCCGGGCTATCGATTCGGGTCTGCCCGACGCTGTATTCTCGGGAGTGGGCCCCAGGACGTCGCTGGTGAACAGGAAGAAGAAGGGCCTGTCGTCGACTGGGGCCGTGATGTCCTGGGGGAGTGACCGGACGAAGGACTCCCTCCGGCTCCTGTCGAGGAGCGCCCGGACCCCGTCATCCGTGCAAACCCCGCCCGGCAGCCAGATGGCGTTGAACTGCAACCTGTCGGCGGCGTCTTGCAGCCCCTGGATATCCTCCGGGGTGAAGGGGCTTTTCGAAACCAGAACGGTCGCGATTTTGTCGCTTTGAATCACGGCGATGTGCCGGTCGGCGTCCCGGACACCGATCCCGGCGAGGGCCTCCACGCTGAGATTGACCAGGCGCAGCGTCTGGACGTCGCCCGTTTGGTAGTACCAGCGCGAAACGGTCAGGACGCCGTCGGGTTTGAGGTGGTCGAGGTAGAGCTCGAAGGCCTCGACGGTGTAGAGGTTGTTCTCGGACAGGGCGAAGGCCCCCGCCATGGAGGCGGCCCAGGAGTCGATGAGGGAGATTATTATCAGGTCGTACGAGATTTCGTCGCGCGCGATGAAGCTGCGTGCCTCGTCCACGACCGCCCTGACCCCGGGCAGTTCGTAGGGGTGACCCGAGAAATCGCCGTACACATCCTCGACCACCGCCACCATCGCCGGGTTGATCTCGACGGCGGTCACCGATTCGGCCCCGAAGTGCTTAGCCGCCAGAATGTCCCGTCCCCCTCCGGCGCCGATGACCAGAACGTCGTCGTAGCTCCGGTACCGGTAAGCCACGTTGGTGACGTCGTAGCCGAGGAAGTCGAGCTTGGCGAGGTCGCCGTCGAAGTTGGTTATCGGCGTACCGGCGCAGTCGTCCT
>JAPLSK010000288.1 GCA_026398675.1 bacterium
GGAGACGAAGGGAGGAACGATGAGAAAGCTCGTGATGACTATCCTGGCCCTGGTCGCCGCGGCGTCCGCCGTCGAGCTCTACTGGGACGACGACACCGACGGCGGCTCTTACCAGTTCGCGTACATGGCGGTGCTGTTCGACGACTGCCTCGGGCCGGGCGATACCGGCGGCCGGCCGGGGACGATTTCGCAGATGCGCTTCGGCGTCTCCGATCTCGACGGGTCCTGGGCGACGATCTACATCTACGATGTCCAGGATGGTGAGCCGGGTGACCCGCTGCTCGGTCCCATCCACGGCGGCCTCCAGGACCCACCGGAGGGGTACTGGTATACCTGGATTCCCGACGACGGGCCGGTGGAGGTTCCCGGGGAGTTCTTCGTGGTGCTTGTGCCTGGGAGTGGCGAATACGACGCTTGCAGTCTCATGCAGGACACCACGCGGGATTGGCCGGTCAAGCATTCGCGGTACTACCTCGACGGTGAATGGCACGACCGGCAGTCCGACTGGCTGGTCCGCGTGGAGTGGGAGCCCGATGCCGGGATCGAGGAGATGAGCTGGGGCGTTATCAAGGCCCGGTTCTAGCGCCCCTCCGCCCCTCTCCCCCGCCCGTAGGCGAGCCTCTCCCTGGAAGGGAGAGGGAGTATTAAGTAGTCCTCACCCTAGCACTCTTCCACGGGGAGAGGGAAACGGGCCGACCTGAAGGTCGGCCCCTACGAGTGTGATATACGATTCACACCTAACCCGTAGGCCCTCCTCACAGACCAATCAAACAGGCCACGTCAGCTTCCCTTTAGTCCCGGGGCACGTAGTAGGGCGAGCGGTACTCGGCCCGCCGGTAGCGGTTGCGCTCGTGGTGGTTGCGGAAGACGTAGGTGATGAAGACGGCGTTGGCCGCAATCAGAACCGCGGCGAAAAAGAACGGCGCCTGGGGCGCGATTCCCTCGTAGAGGTAACCGGCGATGATGGGGCCGACCACCAGGCCGAAGGAGGTGATGGTGCCCACGCCGCCCAACACCGTGGCCCGCCCGCGCAGCGGCATGTTCTCCACGGTAAGGCTCATCCAGCTCGGCAGAATCATCGCCACGCCCGCCCCCGACATGAGCATCATGGTGTAGTAAAAACCGGCCCGGGTGATGAAGGGGAGCATGACCATAGCCGACGAGACCAGAAACATTCCGAAAATCATCAGGTACTTGCGACCGATCCGCTCGGCGTAACGTCCCGCCGGGTACACGCAAAGAATCGTCGAGAGTGACAAAAACAAAAAGCCGAAGCCTATCTGGTAGGTCTGCAGATTGAGGACGTTGTCGGCGTAGAACACCAGAACGCTGGTGTTGATGCCCACGATGAACATGTTGATGAAACCCTGGAGGGAGAGGGCCAGGAGCTTGCCGTTCTTGTAGAGCGCCGACAGGGCCTGGCCCAGCTCCCGCCACCAGTTGCGGATGACCTCGGTCCGGGGCAGGTTCTTCGCGGGCTCCTTCCGCCGCCGCCGCAGGGTTTCCTGCATGAAGGCGAAGGACCCGAGCGCCGTCAGACCGATGAGGATGGACGCCGACCAGAAAGTCCACTGGGCGCCTCCCCCCTCGACCCCCCCGAACCAGTCCATCAAATACAGTCCGAT
>JAPLSK010000289.1 GCA_026398675.1 bacterium
CTCCCCCCTCTGAGGGGAAGCGCGCTTACGGGTTAGGGTGAGGGGTAAAGCGGCGGGGATTTGCCGGGGGCATAGCTCGGTTCGCCGGAGGCGTAGCTCGCTTCGCTCGGTTCGCTCGGTTAAAATCCCCGCCCTACATTCAGGCGCATGGGCGTATAAAGAACGGGCGGGTGTGGACACCCGCCCCTACGTCATCGCAAACCGAGTGCGGCCTACACCCCCCCCGCCTAGAGCTGCGTCATCAACTGGAGGAACTCCTCGTTGTTCTTCGTCTTCTTCATCTTGGAAAGGAGCATCTCCATGGCCTCCACGGTGTTCAGGCCGGCCAGGGCGTTGCGCAGAACCCAGAGCTTGCCGCACTCCTCATCGGAAAGAAGCAGCTCCTCCTTGCGGGTGCCGGATTTGTTGAGGTCCACCGCGGGCCAGATGCGCCGGTCGGCCAGCTTGCGGTCCAGCACCAGCTCCATGTTGCCCGTGCCCTTGAACTCCTCGAAGATGACCTCGTCCATGCGGGAGCCGGTGTCTATGAGCGCGGTGGCGATGATGGTGAGGGAGCCGCCCTCCTCGATGTTGCGCGCCGCGCCGAAGAAGCGCTTCGGCTTGTGCAGCGCGTTGGCGTCCACACCGCCCGAGAGAATCTTGCCCGAGTGCGGCATCACGGCGTTGTAGGCCCGCGCCAGCCGGGTGATGGAATCCAGAAGAATCACCACGTCCCGCGAGCACTCCACCAGCCGCTTGGCCTTTTCCAGAATCATCTCCGCCACCTGGACATGGCGCTCCGCCGGCTCGTCGAAGGTCGAGGAGACCACCTCGCCCCGGACCGAGCGCTGCATGTCGGTGACCTCCTCGGGCCGCTCGTCTATCAACAGCACGATGAGGTACACGTTGGGGTGGTTGGTGGTGACGGAGTTGGCGATTTTCTGCAGGATCATGGTCTTCCCGGCGCGGGGCGGCGAGACGATGAGCCCGCGCTGGCCCATCCCAATCGGGCACAAGAGGTTGATTATCCGCATCGAGAGGTCCTCGTCCGCGGTCTCCAGGTCGAACTTCTTGTCGGGGTATAGCGGGGTCAGCTCCTCGAAGACGACCTTTTCCAGGGCGGTCTCCGGGGTCTCGAAGTTGACCGCCTCGACGCGGATCAGGGCGAAGTAGCGCTCGGAGTCCTTGGGCGGCCGCACCTGGCCCGTGATGATGTCCCCCTTGCGCAGGCCGAAGCGCTTGATCTGGCTCGGGGAGACGTAGATGTCGTCGGGGCCGGGGAGGTAGTTGTAGTCCGCCGACCGCAGGAAGCCGAAACCCTCGGGGAGGATTTCCAGGACGCCGTCGGCCAGGACGAAGCCGTCTCCCTCGGTCTTGGCGCCCAGAATCTGGAAGATGAGCTCCTGCTTGCGCAGGCCGCTGGTGCCGGTGACGCCCAGCTCCTTGGCCAGAAGCTGCAGTTCGACGACCTTCTTGTTCTTCAGCGCGGCAAGCTCCATGGAAACACCTCTAAAGTGGCGGCGCGGCGATTTACACCGGCGGCGGAACGGGGGTAATACTTGGCTCGACTGCGGAACCGGGTTATATAAAAAGGGTGGGGGATTTTTTTCGGGGAGCTGTGGATGGGCGTTGAAGTGCGGGGTGATGGTAAACCTTCCGCCGGCGGGTGTCAAGCGAAGCGTCGGCCCGCGAGGGATGCATCCCACGGGGCCGCCCTACACAGGGTAGAGGGTCGGTTGACCCTAACCAATAATTAGAACGTGAATCTCGCGGCACCCTCGTAGGGGCCGACCGACGGCGCGCCGTTTAGGTCGGCCCCTACGTCGGCGCAACCGGGGTGAGGGTTGCCGCATATCCCCTCTCCCCTCTGGGGAGAGGGTGGGGGGG
>JAPLSK010000290.1 GCA_026398675.1 bacterium
TGGGTCCCGCCCAGGCCCGTCTCACCGAAATAGGCGCCCAGGATGGCCCCATCCAGAGCCTGCGCGGAGCGGAGTCGGACCTCGAGGGACGCCTGTCGGCGGTGACCGAGGCGTCCAAGGCCGCCCTGGACGGCCTCGGGACCATCACCAACTCCCGCCAGCGCATCGAGCAGCTCTCCACGCGGCTGGAGCACCTCGACGAGCGCGAGCGCCTCGTCGGAGAACCCCTCGCCACCATCGAGCAGCGATTCCAGACGGTGAAACCCCTCGAGGGGAAGATAGCCGACCTCAACCGGATGATAGACGACCTGGACGGGCGGTCCAAGGCCCAACTCGAACAGCGGGCCAAGGCGGACGAGCTGGACGCCAAGCTCGCCGACCTAGCCATCTCCCTGGATCGGTGCCGCGTCGCCGGCGACGAGGTCCGCCACACGAAGGGCGAGGTGGACACCGTGGGGACCAAGGTCGAGGCCCTCCTGGCCAAGACCGCCGAGCTGGACGGCGCGGCCAAGGAAATCGAGGGGCTCGGAGAGCGCCTGGAGAAGAGCCGCAAGGAGGCCCTGAAGGGGGTCAAGGACACCGAGCGCCTCGCCGCCACCAACGCCGAGCGGCAGGAGCAGCTCAAGGCGATGGGGGACAAGCTCGGTGAGCGTCAGGATGAAATCCGCCGGGCCGCCGAGGCCGCCGAGGCCTACGAGGCCAGACTCGGGGCGTTCAAGGCGCGCCTGGCCGACCTCGATAAAAACCTCGACCAGACCGACAAAGGCGTCGCCGATAAGAGCACCCGCCTGGCCGAGATAGACTCGAAGATAAAGACCCTCTCCAACTCCACCGAGCGCTCCGTCAAGCTCGACGCCGACCTCTCGGTGCTGGAAAACCGGGTCGAGGCCTTCAAGAAGCTGGATAAAAAGCTCACCGAAGTCGAGGAGCGGGCCAAGGCCACCACCCAGCTCGTCACCTCCACCAGCGAGAAGCACCACCCGATTCTCCAGCAGCTCGGGCAGGAATCGGCCGACCTCACGAGCAGTCTGAGCGCGCTCCAGAGCTCCATGGGCGGCCTCACCGAAAGCCTCAAGGAGATGGAGTCGCGGGCCAAGCTGGCCGATAAGCTGGACAAGAAGATGAAGGACTTCTCGGTCCAGCTCGAGGACTTCTCGGTCCGCCAAAAGAACCTGGATCAGGAGCTGGAGTCCCGGGAGGAGATGGCCAACGAGATAGAGCGGCTCCGCAGGCTGGTGAAGGAAGCGGAGACCAAGCTGAAGAAGCTCAGCTCCTCCTAAACCGCGCCTCGGTGAATCGAATCGAAGGGGAGCCGATTTGGCTCCCCTTTTCACAAAAGGGTCGTACGGCATTCGGCCGTTCGGCGCCCCGACGGCGCTCTCAAGCCCGAGCTTTCCCTCTCCCAGACCGAGGGGAAGCACAACGCCTGACGGAAACGGGGGACCCATGCCCGAGATTCTCAACCTCGACGCGGTTCCGAAAAACTTCATGGACGACCCCGACTTCGCCGGCGCGATGCAGACGCTCTACCTGGGCGCCGCGGCGGGGAGCCGGAAAATCTACGTGAACATTGACCGCGTCAAACCCGGGGCCAAAAGCGTCAAGTACCACTCACACACCATCCAGGAGGAGTTCTTTCTCATCCTCGCCGGGAAGGGGATGGTCCGGCTGGACGGGAAAAACCGCCCGGTGGGGAAGGGGGATTTCTTCGCCAAGCCGGCCGGGGAGGGCATCGCGCACCAGTTCATCAACACCGGCGACGAGGCCCTGGAGATTCTCGACTGCGGCCTGATGAACCCCGACGACGTCGTCTGCTACCCCGACGAGGGGACTCTCCTGGTAAAGAGAGAGAAAAAGGTATTCAAACTGGGCGACGCTCTCGACGGGTGGACCTCGGACCCGAACCCTCCGCCGGACGGCTCCGACGGTGAGTGATCCCCCGCGGACGGCCCGATTCGGCGCGGCATATTGAAGAAAGAGTCATTCCGATGGACAAGCTGACCCTGGCGCCCGCGACGTATCTCTACCACGCCCCCGTCGTGGTGGTTAGCTGCGGCGTCGGGGAG
>JAPLSK010000291.1 GCA_026398675.1 bacterium
GTTACGTGGAGATAGTACGCAACAAGAGCGAGTCCTACGTCCTCTCGGAGCCGGAGATGCAGCAGGTTTTCGACGATGGGGGCGCGGGGACGTCGCGCTGGGAGTTCTTCCGCCGGGTACGGCTCTTCAACAGTTGGAACACCCTTGAGATTTACGTCCGCGCATTCCCCGGGGGGACGGTCCTGGAGTACTCGCCCGTCGTGAGCATGTCCGGGAACTGGAGTGCCGGGCGCGACCCGGTCATGTGCTCGGTGGAGTGGCCCGGGTCGGACCTGGCCAATCTCAACCTCCATCTGGTGGACGACCTGGGCAACGACTGCTCCGAGGACGACCCCAACATCGGCGGGATGATTCTGGACGTCCCCGACTCCTGGGGGTACGGACCCGAGTACATCACCGCCACCGAAACCCGGCAGGCGACCTACCGGATTCTGGTCGAGTACGCGAACGACAACGGGCTCGACTCCCCGGTGAACTGCAAGGTCCACGTTTACGTCCGCGGCGGCGAGCTGTCCCAGAGCCCCTACCGGCACACCTTTCAGCCTGACGACGTGGGCGGCGACCCCTGGGAGGTCACCGAGGTCACCTACTATCCGTAAGCTCACGGTTCCAACGTCTCGCTGCCTAGTTCCGTGCCAAGCTTCCCTTACTCCCGCTTTTTGACATAAAATAACCGCCGCACGGTCATACCGGGGCGATCACGGTTCGACGTAGAAATTTCCCCCAAGCGCGAGGACGGCCATGCAGGTTTATCTGGACAACAACGCCACCACCCGGACCGCCCCCGAGGTCGTGGAGGCGATGCTCCCCTATTTTACGGAAATCTACGGGAATGCCTCCAGCTTCCACCAGTTCGGGCAACGGGCGGCGAAGGGGATGGGTTCGGCCCGGCAGAACGTGGCCGATTTCCTGGGGGTCACCGCCGACGAAATCGTTTTCACCGGCTCCGGCTCCGAGTCGGACAACTACTTCCTCAAGGGGGTGGCGGCCCGCGAGGGTGAGGGACATCTCGTTACGAGCGCCATCGAGCACCCGGCGATTCTGCGCACGGCCCGCTTCCTGGCTGGTAACGGCTTCGAGCTCACCGAGCTGCCGGTGGACGGCCGGGGAGTGGTGAGCCCGGACGACCTGAAGGGGGCGCTCCGCAAGGACACCATTCTGGTCAGCATCATGTACGCCAACAACGAGATAGGGACGGTCCAGGACCTGGACGCCCTGGGCGCCGTCTGCCGCGAGGCAGGAGTCCCCTTCCACACCGACGCCGTACAGGCGGTGGGCAAGCTCCCGATGAACCTGCGCGAGCTGCCGGTGGATTACCTCTCCGCTTCGGCCCACAAGCTCCACGGACCCAAGGGGATCGGCCTGGCCTACCTGCGCCGGGGGTCGAAGGCGCCGTTCAACCTCATTCACGGCGGCCACCACGAGAAGCGGCGCCGGGCGTCCACGGAGAACGTGCCGGGCATCGTCGGCTTCGGAAAAGCCGTCCGGCTCGCGTCCGAGGAAGGCTACCATCGGGAGAAGATTCTCCGTCTCCGCGCAAAACTGGAGGAGGGGATTTCCCAAATCCCCGAGGTCACCATCCTCGCCCGGGAGGCGGAGCGGTTGCCGAACACCTCCAACGTGCTCTTCCACCGCCTGGAGGGCGAGTCCATCGTGATGAGCCTGGACTTCGAGGGTATCGCCGTCTCCACCGGCTCGGCCTGCTCCTCGGGTTCCCTGGAGCCCAGTCACGTCATCCTGGCGCTGGGCTTCGACCACGCCCACGCCCAGGGGTCCATCCGCTTCTCCCTTTCCCGCTACACGACCGAGGAGGAGATAGA
>JAPLSK010000292.1 GCA_026398675.1 bacterium
TCACCCGGGCGGGTTGGCGGGTCTCCTACGTCCACGCGGCCCGCTTCATCCACTTCCACGGCCAATCCAGCCGGAAGAACCTCCTGTGGACCAGGCGGCAGTTCTACCTGACCATGCACTCCTTCTATAAAAAAAACCTCCGGGATTCCTACCCGGGGGTGGTCGGTCTCCTAGTGGACGCGGGCATTCTAGTCGCCCTGGGCCTCGGCCTCCTCCGGGCCCACCTCGGCCTTTCGTGAAGGATTCGCGGAAATCAACGGGGGAGGGGGTGGGGTCCGTCGGCCTCGAAATCCGTCGCGTTCAACCTTTTGTGATCGGCCCCCGCCGTAGTCTTGAGCGCCCATTTGGCCCAGCGGAGCTCGGACGTCAACAGGCTCAACCGGTGCTCGAAGATGAGGTACTCGGAGAGGCTCAGGTTGCCGGAGACCACCTTGTCCCGCCACGCGACCTTGATATCCTCCATCTCCTCCTCGACGGCGCTCCTGCGTTTCCCGATTAATAGCTCCAGCTTGCCGGGGGGCAGGGAGAGCGCCCGGGCGAAGGCGATGACGATATCGAGGGAGAAGAACAGGCGCTGGGAGTGGACGTCCAGCTCGTCGAGCCCGGTCTTGAGGGTCTTCCTCCCCTCGTCGGTGAGGGTATACACGTGGCGGGGAGGGCGGTTGCCGGTCCGGGTCGTCTTCTCGTCCACGTATTTCGATTTCTTCAGCTTTTTCAGCGTGTAGTAGAGGTGCCCGGTGGAAACCTCGCTCCACAGGTCGGCGTGATTCTCCTCGAGGACGCGCTTGAGCTGATAGCCGTGCATCGGCTTCTCACTCAAGAGGCCGAGCACCATTATGTCCACCTTGGTCATTGTCGCCTCCTCCGGGATGAATTACATTTCGCCCTTTTACTAATCCCATATATATTATAGTTAATGACACGGTTATTTTCAACAAAGGGGCTTCGAGGCGGGCTTGCGACGTCCGGGAAGATGCGCTATAGTGTGACTTATAAAGGGCGTATAATCGTGTCGGCATTTGTTCCATCCGCATTTTACTGGTTGCTCTGGCGGGTCGGGAACGGAGTGAAACCTTGACGGGGATCGCCGTCATCGAAGTCTCGGGACTGGTCAAGCGCTACGACGACCTCGTCGCCGTGGACGGCGTGAGCTTCTCGGTGGGGGCGGGGGAGGTCTTCGGCTTCCTGGGCCCCAACGGGGCGGGAAAGACGACCACCCTCTCGATTCTGGCGACGCTCCTGCGGCCCACGGCCGGGTCGGCCAGCGTCGCCGGCTGCGACGTGCTGGAGAACCCCGCCGGCGTCCGGCGCGAGATAGGCATCGTGTTCCAGGAAAGCTCCCTGGACACCAAGCTCACCGCCCGGGAGAACCTGGACTTCCACGCCCGCATCTACGGCGTGGCAGACCGGAAGGCGCGCGTGACCGAGATGCTCGCCTTCATGGAACTTTCCGACTGGGGTGACAAACTGGTGGAGCGGCTTTCCGGCGGTATGCGGCGGCGGCTCGAGGTGTCCCGGGCCCTGCTGCACCGGCCCCGGGTCCTCTTCCTGGACGAGCCCACCCTCGGTCTCGACGTGCAGAACCGGCGGAAAATCTGGGACTACCTTCTCGAGGGCGCCCGCGTGGACTCGACCACCGTTTTTCTGACCACCCACGACCTCCACGAGGCGGAGCGGTGCCACCGTGTCGGGGTCATTGACCGGGGCAGGCTGGTCGCGTGCGGCACCCCCGCGGAGTTGAAGTCCTCCCTGGGGGGGAGCGTGGTCCGTCTGCGCTGCGCGGACCCGGAGGGCGCGGCGCAGGCCATCATGTCCACCACGGGGTTGGAGGCCAAGCTGGAGGAAGGCTCCATCGTCGTGGTGGTGGATTCCCCCGCCGAGTTCCTGCCGGAGGTCATGCGGCTCCTGGGCGCCGCCGTCGAGGCGATTCAGGTCGAGGAACCCACCCTGGAGGACGTGTTCCTCGCCCTCACCGGCCACACCCTGCGCGACGACGAGGGTCGGAGCCTGGGAGCCTGGCGGACGGCACACGCCGCCACGGCCAGGAGGGACGGCCGATGATTCAGGGATTCGCCGTCAGCGCCATCTGGCTCCGGGAGTTCAAGCGGTACTTCCGGGATCTCGCGCGGGTGGCCTCCTCGGTGGCCCGGCCCGTCGTCTGGCTCTTCATCCTGGGCATCGGCATCTCGCCGAATTTTTCCCAGGTGGCGGGCCTGAACTACATCGAGTACATCTTCCCCGGCATGGTGGTGATGACCATCCTTTTCACCTCGACGATTTCCGCGATT
>JAPLSK010000293.1 GCA_026398675.1 bacterium
GCCGCAGGGGCAGGGGTCGTTGCGGCCCAGCTTCTTCCCCTCCTCGTCGTGCTTGGTCTCCCGCGATGTCTTCCCCGTGGAGGGCTGACCGGCGCCCGGCTCCGGCGCTTTGGCGTAAGACTCCTGCCGCCGACGGGCGCGCTCCGCGGTCTGCGATGTGAGGCGGTAACGGAAGAAGCGGGTGACCACCTCGTTGTTGACCTCGTCCATCATGTCGCTGAAAGCCTCGAAGGCCTCCTTCTTGTACTCGACGAGGGGGTCGCGCTGGCCGTAAGAGCGCAGGCCGATGCCCTCCCGCAGCGCGTCCAGGTAATTCAGGTGCTCCTTCCAGGCGGTGTCGAGATGGGACAGGAGCACGAAGCGCTCCAAGAGGTGCATCTGTTCCGGATCGTATTCGGCCTCGCGCATCTCGTAGGCCTTCTCCACCCCGAAGCGCAGGGCCTCGTAAAGCCCCTCGCGCCCCTTCTCCCGGGCCGTGGCCTCGAGCTCCTCGGGCTTCAACAGGGCGGGGAAGGTGGTCATGTACCAGCCCCGCAGGCTGTCCAGGTCCCATTCATCGGCTTGGAGGTCGTCGGAGGCTATCTCGTCCAGCTTGATCTCGATGGCTTCCTCCATCAGGCCGAGGATGTGGTCCTTGAGATCGCGGCCCTCGAGGATGCGGCGCCGCAGCTCATAGATGACCTCGCGCTGCTTGTTGACCACGTCGTCGTAATCGAGGGTGCGCTTGCGGACGCCGAAGTGGTAGTCCTCGACGCGCTTTTGGGCCGTGCCGATGGTCTTGGTGATGAGGGGGTGGTAGAGGGGCTCGCCCTCCTCCACCCCGGCGCGCTCCATAGCCGTGGCTATGCGCTCCGAGCCGAAGAGGCGCATCAGGTTGTCTTCCACGGAGAGGTAGAACCTCGAGGAGCCCGAGTCGCCCTGGCGCCCGGAACGGCCGCGGAGCTGCCGGTCAATGCGGCGGGCGTCGTGGCGTTCCGTCCCGATGATGTGCAGGCCGCAGGGGTTGAGCTCGTGATTCTTGGCGAAGGCGCGGGTGGCGGAGTCGTCCGACGGAGGTTTCCCCGGATCTATCACCAGACCGCACGGCATCTTGTAGGCGCCCGGAGGGGCCTTCTTGGTTCCGCTTTCGCACTGGGCCAGAATTTTCGGACAGGTGGAGCACTCGTACGCGGCGATGGTTCCGTCGGGGGCCTCGCGGCGGCACTTGATGCAGCAGAGCCCCTTCCCGGCCAGGGGGTGCCCTTCGGGGTAGAGGCACCAGACGACGCCCGGTCCGAGCTTGATGTCGGTGCCGCGGCCCGCCATGTTGGTGGCGATGGTGACCCGTCCCGCGTGGCCCGCCTCGCGAACTATCTCCGCCTCGCTCTGGTGGTTCTTGGCGTTGAGGACGTTGTGGGGGATGTTCTGCCGCTTGAGGAGACGGGATAGGGTCTCCGAGACGTCCACCGATACGGTGCCCACCAGGACCGGCCGGCCGGCCGAGCGGATTTTTTCGATTTCCTCGATGACCGCCGCGTACTTCTCCCGCCGGCTTTTATAGATGAGGTCGTCGTAATCCACCCGGCGGACCGGCTCGTTGGTGGGGATGACGTTGACCTCGAGCTTATAGATGTCGCCGAACTCCTGGGCTTCGGTCTCGGCGGTGCCGGTCATCCCGCCGAGCTTTTCGTAGAGGCGGAAGTAGTTCTGCAGGGTGATGGTGGCGAGGGTGATGGTCTCCCGCTCTATCTGCACGCCCTCCTTGGCCTCCAGGGCCTGGTGGAGCCCCTCGGAATAGCGTCTCCCCGGCATGAGCCGCCCGGTGAACTGGTCCACGATGAGCACCCGGTTATCCTTGACGACGTAGTCCACGTCGCGCTCATACAGCGTGTAGGCCTTGCAGAGCTGGATGATGTTCTGGATTTCCTCCGTGCGCAGGGCGGCATCGTCTATGACCGTTTTGCGGTGCGCCTCCTTCTCCACGGGGTCCATCTCCAGGGCGTCCACCTCTTCCATGAGGGCGTCTATGTCGGGCATGGTGAAGCGTTCGGGAGTGCCCGGGGACAGGGCCTGGCGCCCCTTCTCGGAGAGGTCGGTGGCGAAGGATTTTTCCTCGATGGAGTAGAAGAGCTCCTCCTTGAAATCCGAGAGGCCCTTGGAAATCATGAGTGCGTTCTCTACGGACTGGACCTGGCGCTGGATCGCCGGGTCTTCCAGGATTTTCAACAGTCGCCGGTTCTTTGGGGAGCCCATCCGGACGAGCAGCAGCTTTTCGGCGCAGAGCCGGTCGGATTCGCCGGTCTCGTCCTTCATCAACTGGTCGGCCTCGGTCAGGAGCTTGGTCACCTGTGTGTGCTGCCTGCGGAAGAGATCGTGGACGAGGGAGTTGAGCTTGTCGAAGCGGTGGGTGGACTCGGGGGCGGGTCCGGAGATGATGAGGGGCGTGCGCGCCTCGTCTATGAGCACCGAATCCACCTCGTCCACGATGGCGAAGTAGTGGCCGCGCTGGACGAGCTGCTCGGGGGTGGTGGCGGTGCCGTTGTCGCGCAGGTAGTCGAAGCCGAATTCGTTGTTTGTGCCGTAGGTGACGTCGCAAGCGTAGGCCACGCGGCGTTCCGGCGGCTCCATGTCGTGTTGGATGCAGCCCACGGTGAGCCCGAGGGTGTTGTAGACGCCGCCCATCCAGGCCGCGTCGCGCAGGGCCAGGTAGTCGTTGACGGTGACCAGGTGGACCCCGCGGCCGGAGAGGGCGTTGAGGTAAATAGGCATAGTGGCCACCAGGGTCTTGCCCTCGCCGGTGGCCATCTCGGTGATGGCGCCGCGGTGCATGTAAACGGCGCCGATAACCTGCACGTCGAAGTGCACCATGTCCCAAACCGTGTCGTGCCCCACCACGTCCCAGGTCGCGTTGAATTTCTTCAGCACGTAACAGGCCGTCTTGACGCCCGCGTAGGCCTCGACGAGGGTATTATCCTCCAGCGCGTCTTCCCAGTATTTCTTCTCCTCGACGCCATTTTCCTTTGCCAGGGTCCAGTCCTCCCGCAACCGCTGCTGCAATCCCTTAGTCCTTCGGGTGAGGGCGGCGGCCCAGCGGCGCAGCTCGGGGTCGGTGAAGCCCTGGGCTATCCCGACCAGCTCGGCGTCGGGGTCGGCCTCGGAGTAACAGGCGCGGAAATTGCTGTCTTGCAGGTTGACGAGCTCATCGCATCGGGCATTAATCCGGTCCACGAGGGGCAGGACGCGCTTGACGTCGCGGCTGTACTTCGTACCGAAGGCCTTTTTGATAAACCCCATGGGTCGGCGCCTAACCTTGATTTTGCGGAACCGGGCCGTTTTACGCGACTTATCGGGGCCGGCTCTGGTTTTGTTTTGGGTAAAAACGCCCCGTGGACGGTGAGAAGTACCCCCCCGCTCCATGATTTCGGGTGTAGCGGAAAAGCGGAGTCATGCTCCCGTAAAAAAGTATACCATGCTCCATGAAGGTAGAACAAGGTGTACGGTAACGCGACCCTCACGGTTCCCCTTGATGGGCTGTGTTGCGGGAGCTTCATCGGTTGACTTTAATCTGGGCGGTGTGTTAGCTTAACCCCAAGTATATCCCCAAGTTGCGATTCCGGTACCCGGGGGATTTTTCAAGGTCATCTCCAC
>JAPLSK010000294.1 GCA_026398675.1 bacterium
CTGGGCCCCGTCATCGCCCTGGTACTCGTGGCCACCATCATCTTCAACCGTTTCGCCTTCCGCCGGCAGTTCGCCGGGGTGAGCGACGGGCAACGTATCGCCAGCTACGACGAGAAGAAGGCCATCCACGACAAGCCGCTCTTGATCAAGTGCCTGGTGGTCCTGGGGCTGACCATCGTGGCCTTCATGATCCACGATTTCTTAGGGCTCCCCCCGGCGGTGGTGGCGTTGGTCTCGGCGGCCGTACTGGCCTTCATCACGAAGCCGCCGATCGAGGAGCTGCTGCACGAGATAGAGTGGCCCACCCTAGTGTTCTTCGCCGGCCTTTTCGTCCTGGTCGGGGGGCTGAAGGCCACCGGCGTCACCACCGCGCTCGCCGGCCTCATCGCCGGTTCCACCTCGAGCGTCCTGGTCCTCACCATGATGATTCTCTGGGGCAGTGCCTTTCTTTCGGCCTTTCTGGACAACATCCCCTTCGTGGCCGCGATGATTCCCCTCTTGATGAGCACCATCGCCCAGTTGGGACTGACCCCGGCCCAGGCCGATCCGCTCTGGTGGGCGCTTTCGTTGGGGGCCTGTCTGGGCGGCAACGGCACCCTGATCGGCGCCAGCGCCAACGTCATCGTCGGCGGCATCAGCGAGAGAACCCGGGACCCCATCACCTTCCGCAACTACCTGGCGGTCGGCCTGCCGGCCATGCTCATCTCCATCGTCATCTGCTCGCTCTACATCTACCTCCGGTACTTCACCTAGCCGTCCGGGCGATAACCCTTCTCCGCGTCGTTTCCAGCCTCTACCTCTGGTTGCGCTACTTCGCGTTCAATTAAAAAAAACGGGGGCCGCGGCCCCCGCTTCCATCGCTACCCCACGGTCAGCGCGAGAGCGCCAGGCCCAGGGGAACGTCGTACCTGCTCCCCGCCACATGCGGACCTTCCGACTTGTAGGAGGCGAGGATATCGTAGTCGATGCCGTGGCCGTCGCAGTCTATGACGATGTATCCCCACCAGCTCCATGGGTCAATGTCACCTTGGCTCTCGAAGAACCAGACGCGGAAGATGTTGTCCACGCCGGACCACGAATCATTGTAATCGCTCGAAACTTCGACGAACCACCAGTAATCGTCGGGGCTCGTGTCCCACTGAGACCAGTAATCGTTGTCCGGGTCGAGGCAGAAGGTCATCATTTCCTCTAGCTTGTCGTTGTCGTACGCCGGGACCTCGTTGAAGTCAATGGCGGTACCCTCTGCCGTGCCGTCCTCATCGCCGTTTTCGTCAACCATGACGGAGTACACCTCGGCATTGTCGTTCTGGAAGAAGATTTCCCAGTACGAGTTTTCCAGCGGACGGCCGAGCATGCACTTCTCGTCGGACAGGACGCAGTCGAAGAAGGCCAGGACGGTTCCGGAATCCCAGTAGCCCCAGTTGTCGTCGTCCTGGGCGTACTTCTTGGCGATATCGTAGGCCCAGTCGAAGGCGTACTTCAGCAATCCACCCCCGCCACCTCCATCGGTGGTGGTGGTGCAGGAGAAAAGTAACGCCACGGCCAGGACCACCGTCAGTATCACTATCTTCCTCATGTTTTTAGCTCCTTTCGGGTGAACGAGTATCAGCTTACCACGACTAATTGAATCATGTTACCAGAGTTGCGGCCGCCGGGCAACAGAAAAGGGGTCGCGGTGACACCGACCCGACCCTCGGCCTGGGTAGTGATGACGTAGGGCGGGGATTTTAATCCCCGCCGCTTTCACCCCTCTCCCTAGCCCGTAGGCGAGCCTCCCCCCAGAAGGGGGAGGGGACACGCCCCGACCCTCACCCCCGGTTGCGATGGCGTAGGGCGGGGATTTGCCGGGGGCATAGCTCGCTTCGCTCGGTTCCTATCCCCGCCGCTTTCACCCCTCTCCCTAGCCCTCTCCCACAGGGAGAG
>JAPLSK010000295.1 GCA_026398675.1 bacterium
GGGCAAAGTCGCGGGGGGAATCAATTACAATTTAGTGGTCACCACCGCGTGCGGTGCGTTTTTCAAATTCCCAGGTCCGCACCCCCCACCCCCCCCCATCTTGGGGGGGCAAAGTCGCGGGAGAAATCAATTACACTTTAGTGGTCACCACCGCGTGCGGTGCGTTTTTCAAAGTCCCAGGTCCGTACCCCCATCCCCCCAAGTTTTGGGGGGGCGCAATCGCGGAGGAATCTATCTTAATTCGACGGTCATCGCCGCGCGCGGTACATCTTTCCGCTTCTTCACCTCGCCTAGCCCCGGTCTTAGGGGGTTTCGCCGTGGAGGGGTGTTGAAAGACCCCCTCGCCGAGGGGGCCCGAGTTGGTCCATGCGGCCGCCGGCCCGGCTACTTGGTTATCTTCTTCTTCAGCTTGATCACGCGCGGCTTGGCGAAGTCCTCGCCCATCTCGCAGAGCTCGACGAATGAGACCGGCGCCCCGTCGCCCTTGCGGAATCCCCGGGGGATGATGCGGACGAATCCGCCCGTGCGCTCGTCGAAGCGCGGAAGCACGACCTCGAAAAATTTCTTGACGACTTTCTTGTCCCCCAGCTCGGCGAAAACGGCCCGCTGCGCCGCCGTGTCCGATGGGCGAGCCTTGGCGAACAGGCTGTCGGCGAAGGCCTTGAGCGCCTTGGCCTTGATGTGGGTCGTCTCGATCCGCTCGTGGCGGACGAGTGACCGGCAGAGGTTGCGCAGCAGCGCCCGCCGGTGGGCGGCGGTCCGGTTGAACTGAAAGCCTTCTTTCTTGTGCCGCATAACGAGGTCCCCTAATCGCCGAAAAGCTCGCTTAAGTCCATCCCGAGGTGCAGGCCGTATTCGGAGAGGAAGGCCTCGATCTCGGCCAGGGACTTCTTTCCGAAATTGCGGTACTTGAGCATCTCCGACTCGGGCTTTATGACAAGATCGCCGAGGGTATGTATATCGGCGGCGCGGAGGCAGTTCGCGGAGCGCACGGAGAGGTCGAGCTCCGAGACGGGGCGGGCCAAGAGCTCCCGAATCCGGTGCCGCTCCTCGTCCTCCAGTTCCTCCTGTGGCGTCCGCCGCGCGTCGGCCGAGCTGATGACGGAGAAAAAGTTGATGAGAATCGTCGCCGAGGTCTCCACGGCGTCCCGCGGGCTGATGGAGCCGTCGGTCACGACCTCGAGAATCAGTCTGTCGAAGTTGGTCATCTGCCCGACGCGGGTTTCCTCGACGTTGAAGTTGACCTTGACGACGGGCGTGAAGACGGCGTCTATGGGTATCATGCCGACGTAGTCGTGCTCGGGGGGGAGCTGCACCTCGTTTGAGGTGAGGTAGCCCCGTCCGCGTATCAGCACGACGTCCATCTCCAGCTTACCGTCTATGTCCAGGCCGGCGATGTAGGCGTCGGGGTTGAGGACCTTCAGCTCGGGGGGCAGTACGAGATCGGCGCCGGTCACCTCGCCGGGTCCCTTGGCGGCCAGGCTCACCGCGTGGACCCCCTCGTCGTCCTTCTCCCCGCTGAAGACCAACTGGCGCAGGTTGAGGATGATGTCGGAGACGTCCTCGACCACGCCGGGCAGCGTGTCGTACTCGTGGTCGGCGCTCTCGACGCGCACGGCGACGGGGGCGTAGCCGGTGAGGCTGGACAACAGAACCCGCCGCAGGGCGTTGCCCACCGTGGTGCCGAACCCCGAGGCCAGAGGCTGAATGGTGAACATGGCCCGGTTGCGCTGGGCCTTGTCCTCCTCGATCAGCACCTTGATGTCGGTATCCAGAACCTTACCGATGATCATGTTTGCTAGAGCCCCGTGGAGGGGTTTTAAATCGAGGCGGGTCGGCGACGAACCGGTCAACCCCCGCCGTGAGCCATATTTTCGGACCGGGCGTTAACGCGAGTAGAGCTCGACCACGAACTGCTCGTTGAAGGGCAGGGTGATGTCCTCGCGGTTCGGCAGCCGGTTCACTTTAATCTCGAGCTTTGCCTGGTCCACCGCGAGCCAGTCCACGGATTGAGGCTGGAGGCGCTCGAGACGGAACTTGACCTGCGGGACGACGCTGGAGGTCTCGCGGACGGATACCGTGTCCTCGGCCTTGACCCGGTAGCTGGGGATGTCCACCTTGTGGCCGTTCACGGCCATGTGGCCGTGGCGGACGTACTGCCGGGCCTGGGCGCGCGTGGCGACGAATCCGGCCTTCTGAAGCACGCTGTCGAGCCGGGTGTCGAGCATGATCAAGAGGGTGTGGCCGGTGATTCCCTTGGCGCGCTCGGCCTTTTTGTAGAAGTTGAAGAACTGCCGCTCGAGCATGCCGTATGAGCGGCGGATGCGCTGCTTCTCCCGGAGCTGCGTTCCGTAGGGGGTCTGGCGGCGGCGTCTGCCGCGTCCGTGCATACCCGGTGGTGTCGGGCGGCGCTCCACGGCGCACTTGTTGGAATAGCAGCGCTGACCCTTGAGGAAGAGTTTCACGCCCTCACGGCGGCACATTTTGCAACGCGGTCCGGTGTACCTAGCCAAGACGCCCCCCTACACCCGGCGCCGCTTCTTCGGGCGGCAGCCGTTGTGTGGAATGCTGGTCATGTCAATGACGGCGGTGACGCCGAGTCCGGCGGCGGAGAGAGCGCGGATGGCCGACTCGCGACCGGAGCCCGGGCCCTTGATGTGAATTTCGACCTTGCGCATCCCGGCGTCGAGCGCCTTGCGGGCGCAGTTCTCGGCGGTGAGCTGGGCGGCGAAGGGGGTGGACTTCTTCGAGCCCTTGAAGCCCGCGGTGCCCGCGCTACCCCAGCCGAGAACCCGACCGTCGAGGCTGGTAACCGTGACGATGGTGTTGTTGTAGGAGGAGCGGATACAGATGTACCCCTCCGGGGAACCCTCGTCGAACTTTATGGATCTGCGACGCCGCTGACGCTGCATGAACGGCCTTTCAGGAGAATCCGACGACCCGGCGGCGGATCCGCCGATGCGCTATTTACTTTTAGCCTTGGCGCCTACGGTGCGGCGCGGGCCTTTGCGTGTCCGGGCGTTGGTCTTGGTGCGCTGGCCGCGGACGGGCAGGCCCCTCTTGTGGCGCATGCCGCGGTAGGAATTGATCGCCATGAGCCGCTTGATGTTCATGGCAACCTCGGCCCGCAGCGTTCCCTCGACCCGGTAGCCCTCTTCGATGACCTTACGGATGTTGTTTATCTCGTCGTCGGTGAGGTCCTTGGTGTGGGTGTCCACGTCCAAGCCGGCCTTATCACAGATGGCCCGTGCGATGGTGTTCCCGATACCGAAGATGTAGGTCAAGCTGATGACGATGCGCTTGTTGCGGGGCAGGTCTATACCGGAGATGCGTGCCATCGTTCTCCTTTTGCCGGGGCATAACTCGGTTAGCCGGGGGCGTAGCTCGCGAAAGCTCGGTTCGCTCGGTTAACCCTGACGCTGCTTGTGGCGGGGGTTCTTGCAGATAACCCGGACGACGCCCCGGCGCTTGATGACCCGGCATTTATCGCAGATGGGCTTGACTGAGCTGCGGACCTTCATGACGTTTTACACTCTCTCGTGTTGTTTTTTATTCGATGAAAAATACGACGGATTCCATACCGCCCCCCCGACCGGTCTATCGTCGGATCCCGACGATCCCGGGGGAGCTGCTCAACCGGCCTTTTGGGCTACCTTGCGGGCTGCCGAAACCGGTTCACGGACTCTTTTCGGATACGCCCCCCGACCGGCCCAAGCTCTTTCGTACCCCGGTCCTCTGCTGACTCAAACCACTCCGCGCCTGGCCCCCTCTTCCGGCCCTCCGCCTGGCCCAAGCTCTTTCATACCCCGGCCCCCTACTAACTCAAACCACTCCGCGCCTGGCCCCCCTGACTGGCCCCCTTGACGGGCCCCTTTATTTGAAGCGCCAGGTAATGCGGCCCTTGGTGAGGTCGTAGGGGGTAACTTCCACCCGCACGCGGTCTCCGGGGAGGATGCGCACGAAGTTCATCCGCATCTTCCCGCAGAT
>JAPLSK010000296.1 GCA_026398675.1 bacterium
TAATCGCCGATCTGCTCGAAGGCGATGTAGAAGGTGCTGGTGGACAGGGCGACGGCGGCGTCAATCCACTCGAAGGAGCCGGGATCGGTGAACCCCAGGTAGGTGCTGTCGAGGTCCGCGCCGGGATACCCCCCATCGTCGTCGAACACGTGCATGTAGCAGCCCAGGTAGGTAGAGTCGGGCCAGTCAGGGTAGGTCGCGGCTCCATAGGCGGTGACCACGCCGTTCTCGACGCCACCCGTCTTCTCATCGTCGAACTGCACGGCCCAGTAGTTGCCGCCGGTGTACCAGCACCAAAAATAGGACAACGTTCCGTCGTCCCAGTAGAACTCTGACTCCGCCGGCGGGTCGGGGTGGGCGTTGATGGACGGTCCCGTGCCGGAGAGCGCCAGGGGATAGGCCGCGGCGCCCAGAACCAGGACGATGAGTAAAAACAACAAACTTCGCATGATATTCCCCTCCCATAGTGAAGGAACTGTTAAACCCAATCGAATAATTTAGCACATAAATCGAGCGTCGGCAAGGTGTGCTTTCAAGGCGCATTCGGGGGGAGGTTTTGCGGCCGCCCCTCCCCCGGATTGAAACCTTCTAGTACAGCGCCTTTATCTCGCCCCAGGTGGTGTTGGTCACACGGGGTTCCGCTTGTGTTTCGAAGCTCCAGACGATATCGTTCTCTGTCTCATTGCCCGCTATGTCGGCCAAACCGGCCGGGACGGTGCAGGTGATGGAATAGGGCAGGTCGTCATCGGGAGTGAAGGTGCAGACTACGTCGAGGAGGTCCGCGTCGTCAACGTACAGGACACCGGATATCACGCCGGTGGGGGAGGGACCGCCGGTGTTGTAGGCCAGATTGACGTGCACGGGACCCCGTGAGGCGTCCTCGACGTAAAACTCGATGGTTGCTACATCCACGCCGGAATAGTCATCCACAACGTGAAAGATGATGGTGGTGTCAACGGGCACGCCATCGGCGCCGTCGGCGGGATCCATGCCGGTCACCTCGGGCGGGCTGTAGTCCCAGCCGGGTTCGCCCTCCCAGTAGCAGCGGAGCATGAAGTCACCACCGTGAATCGTGGTTTTACCCCAGAAACCCTGGTAGCCGGTCCAGTTGTGCGTGCCGCCGCCCGCGTCTACGCACACCGAATCGCAGGTCGGGTAATTGCCGATCTGCTCGAAGGCGATGTAGAAGGTGCTGGTGGACAGAGCGACGTCGGCGTCAATCCACTCGAAGGAGCCGGGATCGGTGAACCCCAGGTATGTGCGGTCGAGGTCCGCGTAGGGATACCCCCCATCGTCGCTGAACACGTGCATGTAGCAGCCCTGATAGGTGCTGTCCGGCCAGCTCGGCCAGGTCGCGGCCCCGGAGGCGGTGACCATACCGTCGGCGTCGCCGCCGGTTTTCACTTCGTCGAACTGCACGGCCCAGTAGTTGCCCCCGGTGAACCAGATCCAACCTTGGGCCATGATCCCGTCATCCCAGTAGAACTCATACTCCGCCGGGGGCTGAGGATGAGCGTTGATGGGCGGTCCGGTGGTGGACAGCGTCAGGGGATACGTCGCGGCGCCCAGGACCAGGACGGCGATTCCAAAAAACACCTTTCGCATGACATTCCCCTCCCATAGTGAAGGAACTTTTAAACCCAATCGAATAATTTAGCACATAAATCGAGCGTCGGCAAGGTGTGCTTTCAAGGCGCATTCGGGGGGCGGTTTTGCGGCCGCCCCTCCCCCGGATTGAAACCTTCTAATACAGCGCCTTCACCTGCCCCCAGGTGACCTCCTCGACGGCCGGCAGCTGGTCGTCCCAGTAGCAGCGGAGCATGAAATCCCCGAACATGGTGGTCGGGGACCATGAGCCCTGGTAGCCGGTCCAGTTGTGCGTGCCGGCCGCACCGTCCACGCAGATTGAATCGCAGTCGGGGTAGACGCCTATCTGCTCGAAGGCGATGTAAAAGGTGCCGGTGGTCACGAGGAGGGGATCGGTCTCGGGGGGCGTCCACTCGTATCCGCTGATTTCGAGAGGGCAGTAGGTGCGGTCCAGCTCGCCGCCCGGATAGCCGCCCAGATCGGCGAAGGTGTGCATATAGCAGCCTTGACCCGACCCATCCGGCCAGCCCGATGAATAGGAGTAAACACCGTAGTTGGTGATCACGCCGGGTTCGCCGCCGGTCTTGACATCGTCGAACTGCACGGCCCAGTAGTTGCCCCCGGTGAACCAGATCCAACCTTGGGCCATGATCCCGTCATCCCAGTAGAACTCGTACACCGTGGGGGGCTGGGGATGGGCGTTCGGGGGGGTACTGACGGTCCGCAGGGCGTTGGCGGCGAGGGTCGCCGCGACGAGGAACAGTATCCAGAAAAGCTTTTTCATCGTAACCTCCCTTTAAAGTGGTGAATGCTAAAAATACCCTCATTTATAGTATAACGTCCCGGGGTTCAATTTTCCAGGCGATAAAAAAGGCGGCCGCTCGGCCGCCCGTTTTTTTACCGAAGAGAATCAGTACAGCGCCTTCACCCGCCCCCGGTCATCAAAAACGCCCTCCACACGCCCACGGTTGCTAGTACAGCGCCTTTATCTCGCCCCAGGTGCTGTTTTGCACTCTCGGGACGTTCTCGGTCGTGAAGCCCCAGACGATGTCATGGTGGGTTTCATTGCCCAGTGCGTCGGCCAGCACGGCGGCCACGGAGCAGGTGATGGCGTCGGCTTAGGGCAGTTCCGAGTCGGGAGTGAAGGTGCAGACGACGTCGAGAGGGTCTATGTCGTCAATGTGCAGGATCCCGGAGATGACACCGGTCGGGGAGGGACCGCCGACGCTGAAGGCCAGGGCGAAGCTTTGGACATTCTTCGAGGCGTCCTGGGCGGTGAACTCGATGGTCGCCACGTCCACGCCGGAGCTGTCGTCCACCACGTGGAAAATTATCTTGGTACC
>JAPLSK010000297.1 GCA_026398675.1 bacterium
GACGCCCTCGTCCACCGCCCGGCCGGCGAGGTCGGCCACGTCGGCCCCCACGTCGGTTATCCACGCGCTGTAGGTGTAGGTGCCGGCGCGGCCCCACATGCTCGAGTCGGGGTCGTCGGGGTCCAGGTTGTCGTCGCCGTAGTTGCAAACGACGAGGGCCAGCTTGCTGTAAGGCGACCAATCGTCAACGATGAGCGAGCCGTAGTTGTAATCGTTGTCCACGTCCATCTCCCAGACGTCGGGCTCGCCGCCGTCGCGCCGGATGCCGGCCACGGCGACCTTCCACACGCGGTGCTCCTGGCCGGCCTCGTTCTGGCCGTCGAAGGAGACGGCGAACATCTCGTGGGCGGTATTGGTGGAGAAGAGGACGAGGTTCATCCCCAATTTCTGGGGCAGGCTCGCGTCCGGCACCGAGAAGTCCTCCACGGGGTAGTCGCTCGTCGGGTGGCTCCAGGCGTACGTGAGATCGTAGGGGATGCTCACCGGCCAGTGGTAATCGTCCGAGTAGACCCCGGTGAACACCCGCCAGACGCTGAACAGCAGATAGGCGTCGGTGAGGTTCGAGCCCTCGTCGGCCAGAAGGTCGTCGAGCGTCTCGAAGATGCTCGGGTCGTTGGTGGAATCGGGCTGGACGGCGTTCCGGTACATATCGTCGTAGTAGTAGCCATCCTCGTCGAAGTAGACCAGGTCCAGAAACTTGTACCAGATCCACACCCCGTACTGGTACATCCCCGACGAGTTGATCAGGGTGTAATGGGGGTAGGTCTGGAACTCGCTGGTCTGGTAATAGGCGTGTCCCGTGCCGGGGTAGACGAGGTTCTGCCGGTACGTCGCCCCCGCCTCCATCAGCCGCTGCTCCGCGTAGTCGGCGCCCATCTGGATGGCGTGGCCCAGCTCGTGGCTGATCGTGGAACGGAGATAACTCTCCGTCATATTGATATCGATGGCGATGTAGCTCGTGAAGCCGTAACGGTCCGGATCGCCGTCGTAATACGACTCGGGGACGCAGTAACCCATCACGCCGCCCGTGATGTCCTCCAGGTAGAAATCGTAATCCGAGCTGCCCCCGGCGGAGCCGTCGGGCGGAGGTGGCCAGAGGCGGTCGGGGTCGCCCTCCTCGGTTTCGATGCCCCACGCTATCTCGGTATATCCCAGGCTCTCGGTGGCGTAGGCCAGGTAAGACGAATCGAAGTAGTGGAACCAGATGGAGTAGATACTGGATTCCACCTGCCCCACCGAGGCGGGCCGGGCCAGGAGGTCCAGAATCTCCCCCCGGGCGGAATCGTCCACCTCGTCGAGGTGGTCCAGCACATAGGTGATGTACGGGGTGTAGGACTCGATGACGACGCCCTCGGTGTTCTGGTACTCCACCGGAAGAGCGTTGTAATCCTTGACGTAGTTGACCAGGTACAGAAGCTCCTCGTGGCGGTCGAGCACGCCCTTCTCGTAGTCGGCGATGATCCTGTCGGGGGGCAGGTTCGCCGCGAAGGCGCCCGCCGCCGCCAGGATTGTGATTAACGCGGCCCAGCGCATTGGTCCTCCATTTTTTTTCGTGTGTCGTTCGAAGACGTCCCAAGGCATAGCACAAATTTTCTTGGATGTCAGTCAGTTTTATCAACATTAAAGGGGGTCGAACACGACCCCCTTCGACACTCAACGGATGGGATACCGGCTTAGCGCGCGACCACCAGGCGGCGGGTCAGGCTGCCGTCGGGGGTCGTCAGGGTGTAGAGGTACACCCCATCGGCGCGGCCCGAGGCGTCCCACACGCAGGCGTGCGGACCGACCTCCAACTCGCCGTCAACGACGGTATCCACCAGCCGCCCGGAGAGGTCGTATACCGAGAGCTCCACCGGACCGGCCTCGGCCAGCGTGAAGCGGATGGTCGTCTTTCCCGCGACCGGGCTGGGGAAGTTCTGCTCCAGCTTCGTCGCGCGGGAACCGGAATCGGCGGGGTCAACCGTGATCGGTCCGTAGCGCACTTCCACCCCGGCCGGGTCAATCAAGCCGAGGTAGTACTCGCCGCCCGCGGCGTCCTTGTCCAGGTAGCTCACCGCTTCCGTGTCCAGCGGCAGAGCGTTCAGGCGCTCCGTCCCCCGGTAAACGTTGAAACCCGCGACGTCGCCCTCGGCCCGCCAGGTTAAAAGGACGCCCTCGTCCACCGTCCGGCCGGCGAGGTCGGCCACGTCGGCCCCCACGTCGGTTATCCACGCGCTGTAGGTGTAGGTGCCGGCGCGGGCCCATTGGCTCGTGTCGGGGTCATCGGGGTTCAGGTTGCCGTCGCCGTACTGGGTGATGAGCATGGCGATCTTCAGGTAGGGCGACCAGTCGCTGATGACGAGGGAACCGTAGTTGTAGTCGTTGTCCACGTCCATTCCCCACACGTCGGGCTCGCCGCCGTCGCGCCGGACGCCCACTATGGAGACTTGCCAGATTCGGTGCTCCGTACCGGCGTCGTTCTGGCCGTCGAAGGAGACGGCGAACATCTCGTGGGCGGTGTTGGTGGAGAACCAGATGAGGTTGGTCGCCATCTTCTGGGGTAGGCGGGCGTCGGGCACCGAGAAATCCTCCACGGGGTAATCGTCAACCACGTGGCCCCAGGCCCAGGCCAGGTTGACGCCGATGGGCACCGGCCAGTGGTAGTCGTCCGCGTAGGTTCCGGTGAAGATACGCCAGATGCCGAACAGGTGGAAGGCGTCGGCCAGGTTGGACCCTTTGTCTTCCAACATGCTCGACAGGGTTTCGTAAATGCTCGGGTCGTTGTAGGAGCTGGACTGGATGCTGTCGCGGTACATGTCGTCGTACCAGTAGCCGTCCTCGTCGAAATAGTTCAATTCCAGGAACTTGTACCAAATCCAGGCCCCGTACATCCACAGGCCGGAGGAGAAAATGAGGGTGT
>JAPLSK010000298.1 GCA_026398675.1 bacterium
GATGATGCCCTTCATCTCGTTGTAGAGTTTGAGCACCTTCTCGTAGCCCGGTTTCGAGTAGCGGGCGAGGGCGGCCGCCTCGGTGAGCGGTTCCTTGCTCTGCGGGTCCACGAAGCCTTCGTTCAAGACGAGCCCGGTGTCAATCTTGCCCGCGGCCAGGGCATCCAGCGTCATCTCCTGCATCCGGGCCGCCAACTCGGGAATGTTTATATCCAAGATGCACCACTTGGTGCAGTTGCCGCACTGCGTGCAGCGCAGCCCGCCCTGGCGGATGAACCGCTCGTAGTCGGCCGTCCGCGACGCGACGACCAACTCCACCGGGTAGATGTACTCGGGGCAGTTCTCCCCCTCGGGCTGGGAGAGCACCCTCATGCAGCTGCGATCCTCCAGGCAGTAAACCGAGTAGCCGGTGCCCGAGAAAATAGCCTTGAAGATGACGATGGAGAGGCTGAGGCCGATGATGACCATGGCGATGCGGTTGAGGTTCTTGGTGAGCATCCGGTGCTGGGACTTGGAGATGAACTGGTAGCGCCGGACGCCGGGCAGAACCTCGATCTCGTCGCGAGGTGGTCCGTAGACGATCCGCTCGTCTTTTTTGTCGTTTTTTGCCATTTTTTTTTAACGTCGCGCCTGCGCCGTCCGGGGACTTCACCGAAGCTAGCGGCCGCGCCGTCCGCGGATGAGCGGTTCCGCGGACCGGGATTGTCAGGTCAGCATGTAAAGAATCGCCGCGATGATCCCGCCCAGGGCTCCCTGCAGGAGACCCTTTCGCGTGCGGAAATCCATCGCGTAGGCGATAATCGCGCCGGAAACGGCGCCGCCTACGAGAAAGGCGATCCAGGTTAAGAAAGAGCCGGGTTCCAGCGTCCCCCCTAAGTCAAAAGGAGCATGGCTCCGGCGATGGCTCCGCCGACGGCCCCCTGCAGGATGTACACGAGGAAGAAGCCGGTGCCGGCGAATCCCGATACCGGGTCGGGCCAGAACAGTGCGAAGGTGATGGCTATGCCCGAGATGGCGCCGCCCAACAGGAACGCGATCCAGGTGGCCGTGTTCTTCTCCTTCTCCTGCGTCGGAGTGCGCCGCTTCTTGAACGAGGCGGGATTGACGAACTTGACCATCCCCAGGTTGAACACGAATATCCCGGAAAGCAGGCCGAAAAAGAGGAGCAGGTTCTCCAGGCGGAAGGGGTTGTGTGCGAGCACCAAGAAGCGCATCACCAGCGCCGCCAGGGGGGTCATGGCCGCCATGATGCCGTAGCTCTGGGCGTTACGCAGGAATCCGATTTCGGAGCGCACCATCCCCTCGGAGATGGTGCCGATGCCGCCGATGGGACTTGGACCGCAGCTCGCCGCCGCGTTTACGATGAAGGCGGCCAGCACGATGGCCAGCTGGTTGTAAGTGAGAAGGCCCGAGGCGTTCGGCATCCAGCCGGTGGCCGGCCCCATGGCCACCACAATGGGCAGGAGCGCCGCCGCCAGAATCCGCCCGCAGGGCATGGGCATGATGGTCTCGATCTGGACGAAGAGGGCTATCATGCCCGCCACGCCCAGGCCGACCCCGGCCACCTTGAACTCCGACAGCCAGACGAGCACCTCGCTCAGCGACTTGAACCCGCCCGAGACCACCAGTGAGCCGGCCATCAGGAACCCGGCCACCAGGGCGGTGATCGGGTGGAGGATGATCCCGGCGATGACCTGGCGGATGGAGAGCCGGGCGATGAGCATGATGACGACCGTGGCCACCAAAAGGGTGGTGGTGATCGGGGTCTTGCCGAAGAGGCCGAAGACCGCCCCCATGAGGGCCACGAGGAAGATGCCCAGGGCGATGTAACCGACGAGGGGCGCCTTGAACTTCCTGGCGATGACCTCCTCGTCGTGCTCGTGGGCGATAGCGGTGTCGGGGGTCGAGGCTGCGGCCAGGCTTTGGGTGAGCTGCCGGCCCTCGGTGAGCCGTATCTTATCCTCCATGTCGAACTTGGTGATGAAGAGGCTGATGAAGAGCGCGGTGAAGGCGGTGCCGATCATGATCCCGAACTCCTGGGAGCTGGTCAGGAGCCCGAGCTGCTGGAGGAAACCCTCGCCGATCTGCCCGATGCCGCCGATCTGGCTGGGCCCGCAACTGGCCGCGGCGTTCACCGCCAGCGCCGCGACCAGGACCACCATCTGTTTCTTCGAGATCAGCCGCACGCCCTCGGGGCCGAGGGTGATGATTACGGGCAGGAGCGCCGCCGCCGCAATCCGCCCGCAGGGCATGGCGAAAATGGTGGAGAACTGGGCGATGAAGACCAGGGTGCCCGCCATGCCCAGGGTGGTGCCGCGCATTTTGTTGATGACGACGCGCAGCGCGGCGAAGCCGCCCGAGCCTTCCAAAGCGCCGGCGACCAGAAAGCCGCCGGCCATGGCCATGATGGGCAGGAGGATGACGTTGGACCCCACCGCCGAGCCCAGGGAAAGCATTTCGGAGAGGGAGCCGCCGTCGAGCCAGATCGCCAAGGCGGTCAGGACGATGTTTATCAGCGCGCCGGCGACCAGCAGGGTCTGAAGAGGAAGCGGGATCAGCCGTCGTCCGCCCACCATGATCAGCGGACCCAGGACGGTGAAGACGAAGATTAGAAGGCTGAGGATGCCGACAATCTCGTGGGCCAAGGAAGCTCCAGCGCAGGTTGTAATCCGCCCGGATGAGCCCTACAAGTTACGGTGTATTCCCGGGACCAGGAGCGATCAGCTTCTCTATGCGTTCGACTACATCGAGGGGATTGAAGGGCTTGGTCAGGTGCAGCGCGATGCCTATCTCCCGGCTGATTCTCTTGTAGAGCGGCCCCGAGTGGCCCGTGATAATGACCACGGGGGTCGAAGATAAATGCTCGTCGGCCATCAGGTCGTGGTACAGCTTGTAGCCGTCTATACCCGGCATCAGGAGGTCCAGGATGATGACGTCGGGCCGCTCCCGCATCACCGCGCTCAAAACCGTGGCGGGGTCGGACAGGGGGATGGTCTCGTGACCCCGGCTCTTGAAGGCGAGTCCCAGCGTCTCGACGATGTGCGGCTCGTCGTCCACGATCATGATCCGGGCCATGCGGACTCCTCCACGGCAGATCACCGAACGCCCGTACCCGCTTCGGTTCACGGCTGCGCCGTTGGAACACCCCTGCGCTCGTTCAGCAAGCGCTCAACCTGATCTACCACCGTATACGGCGCAAAGGGCTTGGTCAAATGCAGTTTGGCGCCTATCCCCTCGCTGATGCGTCTGTAAATATAGTCGGTCTTTGCGGTGAGGACGACCACCGGAATCTGCGATACCCGGTCGTCCTCGACCAGACGGCTGAACACCTCGTAGCCGTCCATCCCCGGCATCATGACGTCGAGGATGATGACGTCGGGTTTTTCCCGCTCGGCGAGGGAGATGCACTGCGTCGCGTCGGACAAGCCCACAACCTGGTACCCCCGTTTCTCGAAGGCCAGACTGAGCGTCTCGACGATGTGCGGCTCGTCGTCCACGATCATTATCTTCGACATTGACCCCTTCACCGTCCCTTTACGTTTCGCCAGAGGCGTAGCTCGCTTCGCTCGGTTTGTCGGAGGTATTACTTCGTTTCCGAGTGGCTTAAGCCCCGGTGGTTGGAACCGGTTTAATTCCCACCGCACCGGTGTATAATATACCGATACTCGTTCCCGTGCAACCCCTTCAACGAAACGGATTCGCCGGGGCGTAGCTCGCTTCGCTCGGTTTGCCGGGGCATAGCTCGCTACGCTCGGTTCGGTTGCCCTTGGGAGTCCTTCCGCTCCCTTCGACCGCAGTCAACGCAGGCATACCGTGAACGTCGAACCGAGGCGGTCCAAGGTAGGCGGCCCGTTTACTCCCCTCGACCGCACTTACCCGCGGGCCCGTACTCAACCCGAGCAGTCCCCCTGTCGGTTCGCGGCCTCGCCCTCCGTCATTCCCCGGCGCTCGTGGACCACGATGTTGCCCGGTTTGCCCTTGCCGAACTTCTTCAGCTCGGTGACGACGTCGGCAATCTCGGCGGTGGTGGTGAAACGCCGCTTCTCGCTCGACACCAGCTCGACGGTGAGGGTGAGCGTGGCGGGATACCGCCGCAGGCAACCGGTGCGGTCCTTTATCTCGTAGTAGTTCCGCTTCAGGTCCGTCTCATCGAAGTAGTCCCCCACGCCCTCGGTGAAGAGCTCGATAACCCTGTTCGCCACCTTCTCCGCATCCTGGTGGTAGCAGAGCATCATGAAGTCGTCACCGCCGATGTGACCGACGAAATCCTTCGGCTTGCCCAGCACCCGGGTGGCCTGGACGAGGCAGTGCGTGAGGAGGCGGATGACCGAATCGCCGCGGGCGTAGCCGTAGTAGTCGTTGAAACTTTTGAACCGGTCTATGTCGGCGTAGAAGAGGGAGTAGGGTTTGTCGGCGCGGATGACCTCCTTGAGCCGATGCTCTATCTCCAGGTTTCCCGGCAGGCCCGTCAGAGGGTTGCAGCCGAGCTGGTAGCGCGTGCGCGACAGGACCATCTTCGCCCGGGCTAAAAGCTCCCGCTGGGAGAAGGGCTTGGCGATGTAGTCGTCTATGGAGTGCTCGACGCCCCGTTCGAGGTCAATGATGTCTTGCTTGGCCGTCAGGAGAATCACCGGTATGTGGGCGGTCTCGAAGTCCTTTTTCAGCTCGGAGCACACATGGTAGCCGTCCATCCCGGGCATCATCACGTCCAGGATGATGAGCTCCGGGTTGAAGACCTTGACCTGTTCCAGGGCCTCCTCGCCCGAGGGGCAGGTCTGGACCGTGTAGTTGTCGCCCTCGAATATGGTTTTGACTATCGAGCGGATGTCGGGGTCATCGTCAACGACCATCACCCGTGTGGACATGTCTCAACCTTTTTTTAGTGACCGATTACGCCCCTTCAAACGGTTATTTGCCGGGGCGTTACTCCGCTCCGCTCCGTTTTGCCGGGGCATTACTCCGCTTCGCTTCGTTTCGCCGGGGCGTCACTCGTTTCGCTTCGCGCGAATGGGAGGGTCATTATAAAACTCCCTCCCGGATTTGTCAGCCCTCAAGGCAAGGGGTTTAAACCCCTTGTTTCATACGCTATAAAGACCCTTCTCTTCGATGTAACGGGCCACCGGGTCGGGTACGAGCCACCGTAGACTGAGCCCCGCCGCGATTCTTTGGCGCACCAGCGTCGAGGAAACGCCGAAGGGGGGCATGGGAATCTCCGACGCCCGGGTCCCGGCGGGGAGCCTGTCGGGGTCGAAAGTGCACCCGGGCCTCGGCGCGTAGGCGAAGCGGGCGAGCCGCACCAGCTCGTCCACCCGGTGCCAGGTGCCCAGATCGTTCAGGTTGTCCGCGCCCACCAGAATGACCGGTTCCCCCCCGAGCATCTCCCGGAAGCGCAGGACGGTGTCCAGGGTGTAGGAGACGCCGCCCTGTCGGAGCTCGATGTCGTCCAGAACGAAGGTCGGCTCACCCTCGAGGGCCAACCGGAGCATGGCGAGACGGTGGGATTCCGCGGCTTTCGGGGGGCGGTCGCGGTGGGGTCCACGGGCGGCGGGGATGAAGTACACCCGGTCCAGGTCGAGCTGCTCGCGGGCAAAGGTCGCCAGGAGCAGGTGGCCCAGGTGTACCGGATCGTAGCTGCCGCCGAAGAGGGCGTATTTTTCCAAAGAGCCCATTTTTTATGACCGTGGGGTGGGGAAGGACCAAGATTTTACCACAACAATGCGTCGGGTCGCGGTGGGGGTCCGGTCGGGTGACGAAGGGGGGTGGCGGGAGTAAAAAACCGGCCGTCGCCGGTTCTTCTCGGATGCCGAACCAACCGTCCGAATTTCATTCCTGCCTCATATTTAAAAAAACCGGCCGCAGCCGGTTAAAAAAACGTGAACCCGCCTCACTCACCGTCCGGGTTCCCGGGGAGAGAGCCCATCGTATTCAGGCTCTCCCGGGCGTCCGCGGCGTACTCGTCGTCCGGGTACTCCTCCAGAATCCGCTCGAAATCGTTCCGGGCATCGTCCGGGTACCCCAGCTCCAGGAGTGCCTCCCCACGACGCCAAAGATTGCGCGGCGCGTACATGGAGTCGGGGTAGGTGCCCAGGAGCATGTCGGCGTAGAGAATCACGGACCGCGGATGTTCCATCCGGCGGTACAGGTAGGCGATGTGGTCCAGCTTGCGGGCCTCCAGCTCTTCGGCCTCCCGGATCGCATCCTGTATCTGGGGGATTAGCTCCGATCCGGGAAAGAGCTTGAGCGTGCGGCGGTATTCGCCGATGGCCGCCTTGATGAGCTCCGTGTCACGCTGGTAGTCGGGCGCGCGCTTGAAGTAGCACTGCCCGATGTGGTAGTGGGCGTCGTCGGTGTAGGACGAGTTGGGGTAACTGGCGGCCATGTCCTCGAAAATCGCCTGCGCTTCGAGGTACATATCTTCGTCGTAGTAGGCCATGCCCAGGTAGAACTGGGAGTCGTCGGCGTACTTCGACGAGGGGTAGACTATCATCACGTTCTCGAAACAGCCACGCGCCGCCTCCATTTCCTCTTTATCGTAGTAGCCCTTGCCCAGATCGAACCACTCCTGGGCGGTGAGCGAGAAGAGATCGGGCAGTTCCACGGCGCAGCCGCAGAATAAGAGCGCGATGACCGGGATGATGAGGGTCGCCTTCAAAGTTTACGTCTTCTCCTCGGTCCTCTGTTCGCCGGGGCGTTATTCGCTTCGCTTCTTTTTGCCGGGGCGTGACTCGCTCTGCCGAGCCTTCAAAAAGGACATGTAGAGCTCCGCCTCTCGGCTCGTCCCCTTGGATAGCTCCCGGGCCTTCTGGATGTGCCCCTTGGCGGTGTCGTAGGCTCCCTGCTGGAAATGCACCAGGCCCAGCTCGAGCTGGCCGTTCTGGTAGTTGGGGTTGATGGTGATGGCCCTCTCCAGAACCTCCTCGGCCTCGGACAGCCGTCCGCCGCGGCGGAGGATTTTTCCCCGGAAGACCAACAGGTCAACGTAGGACGGCGCCAGTTCCACCGCCTCGTTGATCAACCGCTCCGCCTGCTCGATGCGGCCCATCTCCAGCTCGAGGGCGGCCAACTCGCGGTAGCCTTCGGCCAGCCGGGACTTGATGGCGGGGCTGAGCTCGTCGGACCGGATCTTCGTCGAGGCGAGCATGGCGGTGAGCTCTGTGTCGGCCTCCTTGTACATGCCCAGGTCGGAGAGGGTGATCAGGAGGTTGAGCCGCGCTTCCTCGTAATCCGGATTCAGCTCCAGGGCTTTCTGGTAGTAGCTCACGGCGACCTTGTAGTCGGAGCGCATCGAATTGCAGAGGCCCATCAGGTTGTACACATCGGGATACTCCCGGCCCTCCCCGATCGCCATCCGCAGCTCGTTGAGCGCCTCGGCGTACATGCCCCGTTCAAAGAGGTGGCGGGCGTTGCCGACCCTGTTCTGCTCCGAAGACACCGCTACCCCCTTGGGTGGTTATTTGCCGGAGGCGCTGCTCCGCTTCGCTTCATTTTCCGCCAGTATAGCCACCCCCCCGGTTCGGAGTCAACTCGGGCCGTCCCAGGGGATACGGTTCCGGGGAGGTTTTTGTTTCGCCGGGGGCGTTACTCGTTTCGCTTCGGGGGTTTCGGTGCGAAGGCCGGGCGCAGCGGCATGAGGAGGGAGTAAGCCAGGAGGATTCCGGCGATGGCCGCCGCGGCCCACGCCCAGTCCTTCAGGTTGTTGAGCGAGTTGTACGTCAGAGGGTACACGCTCGCCGCGGTGATGAAAAGCCCCGCCGCGGCCCCGAGCCAGCGCCCGAAAGGCCTTAGCCGTAAGAGGCCGGCTCCGGCGAGACATAAATCCAAGCCCCAAAGGCCGTACACCGCGTAGAGCCAGGTCGAGAGCTCCAGGGGCGGACGGTCGAACCAGGCCAGTTCGGGCAGGAGGGTGAGGGAAAGGGCGGTCACTATACCGCCGCCCAGGCAGAGCGCCCCGAGTATCCGGATGAGCACCCTCCCGGCCCGCCAGGGGTAGGGGGCGATATCCTCCGGCCGGATGACGTTGGGCATCAGCGACCCCCGCTCACCATCTCACGGATTTTGGCGAAAACCAGGGGGAGCTTATCCGGGAAAATTCCGCCGCCCTGGGCGAAGTCGGGCCTCCCGCCGCCCTGACCGCCCAGAAGAGGCGCCAGCCCGCCCATCAATTTTCCCGCGTGGAGCCCTTTCTGCACTAGGTCGTCGGTGACGCCGCAGGCTAGGACCGCCTTGTCTCCGTCTCGCGTGGCCAACAGGACGACCGCCGAGCCCAGTTCCTCCTTCAGGCGGTCCACCGTGCCGCGCAGCGCCTTGGCGCCCACTCCGGGGAGCTCGGCCGCCAGCAGCCTGACCCCGTCAATCTCCTCCGCCTCGTCGGCCAGATTCCGCCCCTCGCCCCCCGAGGCCAGGCGCTCCTCCAGCTCGAGGATTTTCCGTTCGGCCAACCTGCGGTCATCCAGCAGGGTCTCGACGCGCCCGGGGAGCTCCGCCGGCGGGGCCTTGACCAGGGAGGCCGCCCGGTTCAGGAGGCCCTCGCGCCGGTTCACGTGCTCCACCGCCGCCATCCCGCACACCGCCTCGATGCGCCGGATGCCCG
>JAPLSK010000299.1 GCA_026398675.1 bacterium
AACGGTTAAACCACCCACAACCCCTACCCGGCTGTACGCGACCGCAACATTCCCTGACATGGTTTGTCAGCAAGCGGATAAGGTTTCCAGGCGATACTTAAAGGTTAAACGGTTTGCACTGCCCAGGTTGTTATTTGAAAAATTAAAAAAGAAAAGAGGAATAGCAGGAGTAGGGGTGTGGAAATGTAGAACAACTGCGGTTTTAAATGGTGAGAACTTATGGTAGAGGCGTTCTGCGACGGTTAGGGTTGTTGACGGTCGGGTGGATGGAAGACAGGGTGTTTTTCGCACCAGATTGTTTAGATTTCGAGGGTTGTGACGGTTTGTGGCGATGTTGAAAACTTGTTGACAAATGTGGAAGGGTGAGTCAGTTTGAAATTATCACAATTGTATAAACAAAGGACAGTGCGTAATCAACATTAAATCCCAAAGGCTTCAACAATTCCCCTGTGGTGAATGTGATTTTGTTAACTTGTGTATTTTTTTCGAGTTGCGCCGTCCCCTGGTTTCGTAAGTTTTAGTTTCACACTCGGAACAGGTTCGGGGTTCTTAACATTTGTTGACGGGAGGGAGACGCATGGGTTACGAGTTTCTCCGCCTGGAGAAGAAGAGCGTGGAGAGCGGGTTCCCATACTTCGAGCTCGTCATTGACCGCCCAAAGATGAACGTGCTCAACCGGGAGCTCCTCGTTGAGCTTTCGGAATGCCTGGACGGGCTCGCCCAGGAGAGGTTCTCCGCCCTGATAGTAACCGGTGCCGGACGCGCCTTCGTTGCGGGGGCCGACATCTCTGCCATGAGCGCCATGACGAAAAAAGAGGCCGAGCAGTTCAGCCTTCTGGGCCAGGGCGTCCTCTCCAAGCTGGAGGTGCTCTCGGCGGTGACCATCGCGGCGGTTAACGGCTACGCCCTGGGTGGGGGCTGTGAGCTGGCGCTGGCCTGTGACCTGCGCATCGCCTCGACGGAGGCGCAAATGGGACAGCCGGAGGTGAAGCTGGGGCTGATTCCCGGCTTCGGCGGCACCCAGCGTCTGGCGCGTCTGGTGGGCCCAGCGATGGCCAAGGAGATGATTCTGTTGGGCGAAAACTGTACCGCCGAGAAGTGCCTGAAGATGGGGCTGGTCAACGCCGTAGTGTCTTCGGAGGAGCTTTTACCCCAAGCCAGGGCGTGGGCGAAGGCCGCAGCCGCGCGGGGACCGGTGAGCGTGGCCGCCGCCAAGCGGGCGATACACTCCGGCCTCTGGGGCAACCCGTCGGGCGCGTATAAGGAAGAGGCGTCCGCTTTCGGCTCCCTCTTCGAGGAGCACGAGGCCACCGAGGGGATGACGGCCTTCGTGGAGCGCCGACCGGCGAAATTCGTCGAGTGACGTGGAAATTTCCTGGGTCTGCCTGGATTTCGGCGGGGTGCTGAACGACGACCGCGCGGCGCGGGAGGCCATGATTTCCCTGGCGGCCGAGCTCGTCGGGGCACGCATCGAGGAGGTCCGGTCGGTCCGCCGGGAGAAGGGCTCCATTCTGGCGACCCTGGAGCACTACACGGTTGGACCGGCGGCCTTCGCCGACCTGCGGACGCGTTTCGAGGAGCGGGTTCTTCGCATTCCCGAGGCTACGGTGGCGCCGCCCTACGACGACGTCCCGCCCGCGCTGGAACGGATGAACCGAAAATACCGCCTCGCCCTGGCCAGCAACACCGTGGGCACCGCCCGGCCCTGGCTCGTCCGGCACGGACTGACGGATTTTTTCAGCCTCCTGTTTCTCTCCAACGAGGTGGGTCATCGCAAGCCGCAGCCGGAGTTTTTTACCACATTGATCGCGGGCTGCGGGTCTGAGCCGGGCGCGGCGCTCATGGTCGGCGACCGGACGGACACGGACCTGGCTCCGGCGCTTTCCGCCGGGATGCGGGCGGCGCTCGTCCGCCGATTCCCCCGGCCGCTGCCGGGGTACGAGGAAATTAAGGGAAAGCTCTTCGCCGAGGTGGCCGACCTGGGAGAATTGGCCGACCGGCTGGGGTGCTGATTTAATTTTGGCGAATGGGCCGAAACGGGCGACCGTGGACGGTCGCCCCTACGGGTAAGATCAGCGTCGGGTGGCCGTAGGGGCGGGTGTCCACACCCGCCCGGCGTACCTGTCCCCTCTCCACTTTGGGGAGAGGGTTAGGGTGAGGGGCAGGTTTTAGAAATGCTAAAATACGTACGTACATAGAAGATTCAGTTTTACCTTTGTGGAGTAAAGTGGAAGGTAAGCACACAACCATCAGGGAGCTTGCTGAACGCCTTCGTTGGGATGACGAGCGGCTGCTTAATTACGTGCTAGGAGCACTCGTGAATGCGGGCATTGCACAGTCAAAGTACAATGCCTTTATTAGTTTTGCAGATAGAGAGCACCTGTTATCTCAGATTCAAGAGCTTCGTTCAAAGAGCCCGAAGACGAAGGCGAAGCTTCCGCTCTACGGCGTCCCCTTGGCGGTCAAGGACAACATCTGCTGGAAAGGCGCCCCGACCACCTGCGCCAGCAACATTCTCAAGAATTACCGCCCGACCTACACCGCCACGGTCGTTGAAAGGCTGGAAAAAGCCGGGGCCGTCGTCCTCGGCAAGACCAACCTTGACGAGTTCGCCTTCGGCAGCTCCAACGAGACCAGCGCCTTCGGACCGGTCACCCACCCCCGCGACCCGTCGCGCATCCCCGGCGGGTCCTCGGGTGGGAGCGCGGTGGCGGTGGCCTCGGGCTCCGTGCCGCTGGCCCTGGGGTCGGACACCGGCGGGAGCACGCGCCAGCCCGCGGCATTCTGCGGCGTATACGGCCTCAAGCCCACATACGGCCGCCTCTCCCGCCACGGCCTGGTGGCCTTCGCCAGCTCCATGGACCAGATCGGCATATTCGCGAAAAATCCCGACGATGTGCGGATGGCCTTCGACGCCTGCGCCGGGCCCGACCCTGCGGACGCGACCAGCGTTGCCCCCCCGAAGAAGCTCCCGGAGAAATTTGATCCGTGCACCGGCTTCACCGTGGGGTACGTCCGCGAGCACCGGGGGGCGGAAGGTGTCCAGCCGGAGGTCGCCGCCGCCTTCGACCGCCTTCTGGAAAAATTCGCCGGGATGGGCTGCCGCGTCGTCGAGGTCTCCCTCCCCTCCGGCGTCCACTCCATCGCCGTCTACGTCCTCACCGCCCTGGCCGAGGCCTCGGCCAATCTGGCCCGCTACGACGGGGTCAACTACGGCGTGCGGGTGGAGGAGATGCCGGACGACGTCGTTTTCGGCCCCCGCGCCGACCGCCTGCTCCGGATGTACGCCGCCACCCGGGGCCTGGGTTTCGGCGACGAGGTCAAGCGGCGCATCATGCTCGGCACCTTCGCCCTGGCCGAGGGGTACTACGACGCGTACTACCTGCGGGCCCAGCGCGTGCGGACCAAGATTCGCCGGGAGCTGGACGAGGCCTTCGCCCGTGTCGGTCTCATCGTCTCCCCCACCTTCCCCACCACCGCTTTCAAGCTGGGCGAAATTTCCGGCAAGCCGCTGGCGACCTTCCTGGGCGACATGTTCACCAACCCGGCGAACCTGGCGGGGCTGCCGGCGCTCTCCGTGCCGTGGGGCGAGGATTCCGGCGGCCTGCCCATCGGGATGCAGCTCATGGGGCCGGCGTTTTCCGAGGAGCGCCTCTTCACCGCCGCCGAGGCCCTGGCCGCCGTTAGCGGTTGAGGGTGCGGAAAAAGCAGGCTCCCCTCTCCCTTTTAGGGAGAAACTTGCCTACGGGTTAGGGTTAGGGTCGAGGTTGTGAACGTTAAAGCGGCGGGGATAGGAATCCCCGCCCTACGATTAGCGGATGGAGGTTGATGTCTTAAGGGTGGGTGTGGACCCGCCCCTACGTCATCGCATCGCGAGGCCCGGGGCAGGGTGAGGGCTGCCTTAGAAAAACGGGCTGACCTGAAGGTCGCCCCCTACATCATCGCAAAAAGACGGGCGGGCACGGAGGCCCGCCCCTACGTCATCGCATCGCGAGGCCTGGGGCAGGGTGAGGGCTGCCTTAGAAAAAACGGGCCGACCTAAAGGTCGGCCCCTACGTCATCGCACAAAGAAGGGCGGGCACAGAGGACTCGTCCTACGGCCCGCCCCTACGGAGATCGAGAGGCACGCCCTACTGCATCCCGTCTATCCACTTGGCCCAGGCGTCGCCGTCGTGGGAGTAAATCACCCCGGAGCCGTCTATGCAGTACACGATCCAGTAACCGTCGTTGGAGTCGTAGAAGCAGGACAGGCTGTACGGCCCCTCGCCGGCGCACTTCTCCCCCGCCGCCTCCCAGGTGTCGCCCTGGACGAAGAGCTGACCCACGGAGTTGAGGGCGTAGAAGAGGTAGGCGTTGTAGGTGGGGTCGAAGAAGCCGGAGATGTCGAAGGGCGCCTTACCGGGGACGTTCACGCCCTCGTCCGCCCAGTCATCTACCTGGGCTTTGAACACCCGGCCGGTGGAGTCTATGCACTTCAAAATCCACCGGTCGTCCGTGGTGTCGTGGAAGCCGGTGACGGCGTAAGGCCCCTTGCCCAGGCAGGGGGCGCCGTCCACGCTCCAGTTGTCGCCGTCGAAGTAGAAGAGCCCGCCGTCGGCCGACATGGCGTAGAAAACCGCCGCGTAGAGCTCGGAGTCGTAGAAGCAGGCGAGGGTGAAGGGTGGCACGCCGTACAGCTTGCCGCCCATCGCCGACCACTCCTCGCGTCCCGAGAGCCAGAGCTGGCCGTTGGAGTCTATGGCGGCCACCACCCAGTCGTCCGCGCCGGCGTCGTAGCAGGCGCCCAGGCTGTAAGGGGCCTTGCCCGGGCAGGGCACGCCGTCCTTCGCCCAGCCCTCCTGGGACGCGCTCCAGAGCTGGCCGCTGGAGTCTATCGCGAAGAGGTAGTAATCGTCGTTGACCGAGTCGAAGAAGGCGGCGAAGGAGAGCTCGGGCTTGCAGCCGACGATGAAGACCAGAACGACGAGGCCCGCGAAAATGAGCAGCTTCTTCACGTGTTTCATGGGGCGTCTCCGGCTTTGAGTTGAGTGATTTTCACTATAACCGAGACCCCCCGCCCGAGTCAATTCCGATGAACGGGGGGGCCGGTCCACCGGCGCGCGGTTCGGGGCCTGAAAAAGTGGAGAGGCCGAGCCTATCCCACCATGAGACTGCGTTTCCCGCGGGCCTTCTGTTTGATTGCACATGAAAAGGGGAGAGGCTCGGTTCTCCCTTCCGTGCAATAGCCTTACCGGCGGCAGCGACCGTCTCGATGAATGTAAAAGGGGAGAGGCCAAGCCTATCCCACCGTGAGGCCGCGTTTCCCGCGGGCCTTCTGTCTGATTGTACGTGAAAAGGGGAGAGGCCAAGCCTCCCCCCCGTGCGTTTGGTTTTGCGCTTCTTAGCGATCGTACCTGGACTCGCGCGGCTTTCTCTCGCTCGCTTCATCCACACGGATGGTCCGGCCGTCTAGCTCGGTACCATTCATCTCGGATACGGCCTTCCTTCCCGCCTCGTCGTCGGCAAAAGTCACAAACCCAAAGCCCCGGGACCGACCGGAATCACGCTCGGTGATTACCTTGGCCTCGACTACTTCACCGAAGCGTTTGAACGCATCGCGAAGCGTCTGATCAGTTGTGTCCCAGCTTAAGCTCCCTACGAACAACTTCACTCTCGAACCTACTTTCTTATAGCGCCACGTGGGCGCTCTACCTTGGAGGGATGCCCCTCCTCCCAAAGAACGGCGGAAGGCCGTCCCTCGTTACAACCCTGGCCTGGAAACGACCAGAGCGGGCGTATACTAGCATACACCAATCGCTTTGTAAACAAATAATTTTCGGGAGGGCGTTGGATTCCCCGGTCGGCCCCGTCCGGGCCCTTGACCCCCGGCCTTTTTATTTCGATAATCACCGCATGGTCTGGCCCTTCGTCATCGTCACGGTCGCGGCGCTCCTGGCGGTCTGGCTCGTGCCGGTGCGGGTTCCTCGCCGGGTCGGCCGGGAGGGCCTAGACGTCCCCGGCGCGGTCCGGGCCTACGACGCGATGAGCCGCACGCCGGGCTTTTGGTTGTTGCGGCGGCTGTTCATGCGTCGGCTGGGGCGCGAAAAACCGGAAGGGACGCTGGCGGACGTAGGCTGCGGGCCGGGTTACCTCTTACGGGCCGCGGCGAGGAGATTCCCGCTCCTCCGCCTGGTCGGGGTGGACATCGCCCAAGAGGCCCTGGCCGCCGCGCGGCGCAACCTGGATCCGGCGCGGGTCGAGCTCCTCCGGGGCGGTTCGAAAAAATTGCCCCTCCCCGACGGGTCCTGCGATTTTATCGTCAGCACCCTCTCGCTACACCACTGGTCGCGGCCGGGGGAAATATTTTCCGAGTTCCACCGGGTGCTGAAGCCTGGCGGTCGGTTCCTGGTCATGGACCTCCGGCGGGACGCCCGGGCGCCGGTCCACCTGTTCATCTGCCTGGTCACGGCCGTGGTGGTGCCGCGGGCGTTGCAGCGGATGCGGGAGCCACTGGGCTCCCTGCGGGCGAGCTACACCGTTGCCGAGGCGCGGGGGCTTCTCGCGGACACGCCCTTCGAGGCTTGCGGCGTCGAACGGGGTCCGTTCTGGATGTTTTTATGGGGTGAGAAGGCGGGGTCGCCTAGATAACGCCGCATGACGCGGTGAAAAAATCTACCGCCGCGACGGCGGTTTTTTGTCGGCATTTACGGATGGGGCGTTACTCGTGCGTGACCCTCGTAGGGGCCGGCCTTCAGGTCGGCCCGAAAAATGGGCGGGGTACGGAGCCCCCGCCCTGCGTTTAATGCTGCTTCGTAAGGCGGCAGCTCTGTATGCCGCCCGATGGAAGAGGGTTAGGGTGAGGGTAGGGGTGAGGGGTAAAACGGCGGGGACTAAAGTCCCCGCCCTACATTTTTTTCGGACGCGGGCGGGTAAGGAGCCCCCCCCCTACGCTAACCGTGAGATAGACCCGTAGGGGCGACCGTCCACGGTCGCCCGACCCACCCTTCACCCTAACCCGTAGGCGAGCCTCTCCCCAAAGGGGAGAGGGGACAACACATCCCCGCCTTACAGTTGCGCGCGACGCCGGGAAAATCACGGCGATAAAAAAGAGGACCGACTCGCGCCGGTCCTCCCCGTTACACGGAACGGACGCTAGTACTGCAGCGACCAATCATCGCCGGTGAACTGGTACACCTTGCCGTCGGCGTCAATGGCCATGACGTAGTAGGCGTCGGCATCGGGATCGTAGAAGGCGTCGAGATCGAAGGGGGCCTTGCCCGGAACCTTCGCCCCCACGGCCTTCCAGTCGTCGCTCTCCCACGAGTAGAGGTTGCCCACGCTGTCTATGACGTAGAAGAGGTAAGTGTCGGCGGCGACGTCGTGGAAGCCGGTGATGCGGAAGGGGCCCTTGGCGGCGATAGGCGTGCCCGAGTCCGCCCACTCACCCGAGATGAAGTCGTAGGCCTTGCCGACGCTGTCCACGACCGAGGTCCAGTAGAGGTCGCTCGTCGCATCGTAGAAGACGGTCAGGTCAAAGGGGCCCTTGCCGGGGCAGACGTTCTCGTGAACCTGATCCCAGGCCGAGCCGGTGAAAATGTAGAGCTTGCCGTCGGGGGCCATGGTGGAGATGACCGGCTCGTTGGAGGCGGTGTCGTAGAAGGCGGTCAGAGCGTACTGGCCCTTGGTGCCGATAGGCGCCGCCACGCGCTCCCAGCCCTTGGTCGAGTGCCACAGGGCGCCCTCGCCGTCAACCGCAACCACGCCCCAGGTGTCCGTGCTGGGATCGTGGAAGGCGGCCAGATCGAAGGGGCCTTTACCGGGGCAGGGCTCGCCGTCTACTTCCCATTTGCCCGATTCGAAGTTCAGAAAGTGGAGCTGGCCATTCCCGTTCAGGTAATACAGGAAGCCCATCTTGGCGACCGTATCGTAGAAGGCGGCCAGGTGGGGCGCTTCCGCGACCGCAACGGTGGCCGTCTCCCCGCCGTTCGTGGTCTCAGCGGTCGTCCCATCTCCCGCTTCTCCCTCCCCGGCGCCCTTCTCGCCGCAGCCGAGGATGAAGAGCGGCAGGACGAAGAGGGCGACGAGGAGCGGGTACAAGAGCTTGCGCATGTTTTCCTCACTTTTTGGGGTGGTACAGGGCAGCTTATCCGCTGATTTTAGCCCAGCGGAGTCAAAAGGTCAAAACCGGTCGGTAAGTCCGGCGGTGACCCGCGGAATCGGCTTGCCAACGGGCCGGGTTGAGTGCCGCTATAGCTCCCTCCCCCCTTTGGGGGGAAGCGCGCTTACGGGCGGGGGGGGGTGAAGCGGCGGGGTTAGGAACCGAGCGAAGCGAGCTATGCCCCTGGCAAAACCCCGCCCTACATTCGGGGGCATGGCAGTGGATATATGAACGGGCGGGTCAGGAGACCCGCCCCTACGGCTGCGCGTCGCGAATCCTATCCGTAGGGGCGACCGTCCACGGTCGCCCGCGGGCGGACCGGTCGGTCGGCCCATACGTCATCGCAGCACGGAGCAGGCCGGGGTGAGGTTAAAGGTTTAAAGAACGGCGGCCCGCAGAGGACTCGTCCTACGGGGCCGCCCCTACGTCATCTCAATCCGCGAGGCATGTACGGGGTGAGGGCCGCCTTAAAAAAAGCGGGGACAGAAGTCCCCGCCCAACATTTACGCGCGCACCTAGAACTGGGCCTTGATCGCGCCCCAGGTCGTCTCAGCGACACCGGCGCCCTGCACCCGGAAAGACCAGTAGACAGCCGCCAAGGTGGCGTTGCCGGCCTCGTCCGCCAGACCGGCGGCCACGGTGCAGATGATCGTGTCCGACGGCAGCGGCAGGTCCGGGTCGAAGGTGCAGATGACGTCCAGGGGGTTGGACTCATCAATGGTGAGCACGCCGGTTATCAGGCCGTTGGATTTGCCGGAGGCATAGCTCGCTTCGCTCGGTTTGCCGGCGGCGGAGAGGGTCGCGTCCCCCCCGGACCGGGAAGAGTCCGCGCAGGTGAAGACGATGGTGGAGGTGTCCACCCCGGACATGTCGTCGGTCGCGTGGAAGGTTATGTTAGTCAACGGCGGCACGTCGGTAGACCCGTGCGGCGGGGCCTGACCCGACACCTGGGGCGCCGTGATGTCCAGCTCCTCGATGAGGTTGAAGGACCTGACGCTATCGGCCATGCGGGTGTTGCCCATCAGGGGCTCCTCGCAGCGCACGCTCCAGTACCACAGCCCGGGGTCCAGGCCGAAGGTGCCGAAGACGATTTCCTTGCGGGTGAGAGAGCCCACGTTGAGCTCGAAGGGGTCGGTGAGCTCGGGGTTGTCGGCGAAGAGCATGTAGAAGGTCAGGTCGCCGTCTCCACTGTAGGCCGGCTTTTCCCAGCTGAAGGTCACCCGGTCGCCGATGGAAATCTCGGTGGCGTCGGGGGGCGTCAGGAGATCGAAGGCCCCGATCTGGCTGTCGTAGAGGCTCTGGTCCACGAAGCGGATGCCGAAGACGTCGAAGAGGACCGGCTGCTCGAAGGAGTAGAGAGCGGCCTCGGTGCCCGTGGCGTTCTCCAGGCCGATGGTGGCGCTGGCGCCGGAATCACGCCAGGAATCGCCGATGACGTCGAAGTACTGCAGCTCGATCCGGTTGTTCGTGCCCGGGTACTCCTGCTCGTAAATCTGTATCTGGAACTTGATGGGGTCCGTCGGGGAGGAGTCCGCGAAATACTGGGGCTGGTAGGTGATGGCCAACGCCTGAACCCCATCGTGCGAGTCCTGGTCGAGCCAGATGTTGCCGCCCGTGGTGCCGTCCAGGTCGTCCCACCAGCCGGCGATGACGGCGTTGGGCGCCGCGGGGTCGGGCAGCTGCTGGTTGATCGGCTCGTCCATTCCCGCCTCGGCGAAGCCCACGATGCCGTTCGAGCCCACGTATAGGGTCGAGCCGGCGGGGTAATCCACGCCGCAGAAGCGGACGTCGAAGGGCAGCGAGGTGGTCCAATAGGTGTCGTTGTCGGCCCAGCCCTGGGAGCCCCACTGGTGGAACCACCAGTAGCGGAAGATGGGGTCCGAGGGTTCGGTGGTATCGAAGAAATAATAGCCGGCGCCCGAGCCGGCAAGGTTGTCCTCGTAGCCCGGCGAGATGACGAAGGCCCCCGACGGCTCCTCGGTGGGCGCGCGCAGGGTGTTCGCGGCGAAAACCGCCAGCACGGCGAACAACAAGATGAGGATGCACTTTTTCATGTCCTCTCCTTCACGTTTTTTCCCATGTGATGGTTCTATTCGCAGCAAATACTATACTCAAACATCCCCTCCGTCAAGAAAGCGGGTCGGATTCTCTTTTTTATCGAGGGCCGCGGCGGGGATTGTGGCGTGTCGTGGACAATCGCCACTACGTCATCCCTCTCCCCGTGGGAGGCCTACGAGGCACGGGCAGGGATGAGGGCCGATTTGGATAAATGCGGCGGGTATTAAAGTAACCACCCTGCATTTAAGCGAACAGCGGTGGATGAACCCGGCGGGTGGGTGTGGACAATCGCCCCTGCAGGTGAGGTGTGAATCGTGCGTCAACCTCGTAGGGGCCGACCGACGGCGCGCCGTTTAGGTCGGCCCGCGGGCGGGTCAGGAGACCCGCCCCTACGTCCATCCATTGCCAATCCGACCCGTAGGGGCGACCGTCCACGGTCGCCAGTTTCAACAATTGCAAAACGTAGGGGTCGAACTTCAGGTCGGCCCGCGGGGGACTCGTCACGCGGGGCCGCCCTGCACATTAGGACGGGGAAAACCCCGACGATGGGGCGTTTGACCCCCTCGGGGCGGAGTTTTCCCCGGCGACCGGCCCCTTTCGTTTGTGCTAAAATAGAGGGGATAAAATTACGCAACCCGCGGAGCCAAGATGCCCGACAAGCCTATACTGAGAAAGTGCGCCATGTTCACCCGGGCCAACGAGGCCCGCGCGTCGGGGCTTTACCCCTATTTCCGCCCTCTTTCCTCCATCGGCCCCGAGTCGGTGATGAACGGCAAGAAAGTTCTGATGCTGGGCTCCAACTCCTACCTGGGGCTCAACCACCACCCGCGGGTAATCGAGGCGGCCAAGCGGGCCATGGACAAGTACGGCACCTCATGCGCCGGCTCCCGGTTCCTGAACGGCACCCTGGACATCCACCTCGAGCTGGAAGAAGAGCTGGCCCAGCTGGTAAAGAAACCCAAGGCCCTCGTCTTTACCACCGGCTTTCTGACCAACCTGGGCGTCATCTCCTCCGTGGTCGGCCGCGGCGAGTTCATCGTCATAGACAGCCTGGACCACGCCTCCATCGTGGAGGGCTCCCGCCTATCTTTTGGCAAGATACTGAAGTTCCGCCACATGGACATGAAGCACCTGGAGGAGCGGCTGTTCTGGATCCCGCCGGTGAAGGGCAAGCTGGTGGTGGTGGACGGCATCTTCAGCATGGAGGGGCACATCGCACCGCTGCCCCAGATAGTGGAGCTGGCGGAGAAGTACAACGCGGCGGTGATGGTGGACGAGGCGCACTCCATCGGCGTGATGGGCCCCCGCGGCGAGGGCTGCACCGTCCACTTCGGTCTCACCGACCGGGTGGATTTGATCATGGGCACGTTCTCCAAGACGCTGGGTTCCATCGGCGGGTTCGTGGCCGGAGAAGTAGAGGTGCTCGACTACATCCAGCACGTGAGCCGGGCGCTCATCTTCGCGGCGAGCATCCCGGCCTCGGCGGCGGCGGCGGCACTCGAGGCCCTGCGCATCATGCTCGAGCAACCCGATCTCATTGATAAGCTCTGGCACAACACACGGCGGATGAAGGGCGCCCTCGACGCCTTCGGATTCGACACCTACGGCTCCGAAACCCCGATCATCCCCGTGGTGGTCGGTGAGGACCTGACCGCCTTCAAGATGACCCGGCTCCTCCAGGACGACGGCGTCTTCGTCAACCCGGTGATCAGCCCGGCGGTGCCGCCCGGGGGCGCCCTGATACGGATCAGCCTCACCGCGGCCCACTCCGACGAGCAGATAGACCGGGCCATCGAAGCCGTCGGCAAGGCGGGGAAGGCGCTGGGCATCATCTAAGCGGATCCGGCTAGTCCGTGGGGCGGTTAGACGGGCTGACTCCTTGTAACCGGGACCCGCGGGGTTCGACGAGGCGGTTTGACGGGCTGACTCCTTGTAGTAACCGGGACCCGCGGGGTTCGACCACCGGCCGAGGCTTTCACGGGCGCGACCGGCGACGGGAGCCCCGTTCTCCGATAGGACTGAGAGAGCAGCTAAACGCCGAACCGGAGCCGGTTCGGCAGGTTTTACCCGGCGACGAAGGGCAGGCTTAACCCGGAGGCGACTGCAGGTTTTTCCGCCGAGGAGGCTGCCGCCCGACGTCGGCGCCCGGACCATCTTTTCCGGGTGGAGGATTTCCAAGAAATACACTATAATCCGGTCGAGAATGTAGTTTCGTCCGAAACGTTATTTTCGACCGGATATATGTAGATAGGCCCGTAAACCCATGCCCGACAAGGAAAAGAAGCTAAAGAGGAAGCTGGTCGGCGGCCAGGCCGTCATGGGCGGCGTCATGATGCGCGGTCGCAAGAAGTGCTTCATGGCCCTCAAGAGCCCCTACGACGGGCGTCTGGAGATATCCGAGCTCCCCCTGCCCCACTTCTTCCACTGGAAAATCTTCAGGTGGCCGTTCTTCCGCGGGACCTCCATGCTCCTGGACTCCGCCGTCCTGGGCACCCAGGCGCTCACCGCCTCGGCCAACTTCGCCGAAAAGGAGGAGGAGAAGGTGAAGGCCGCCGAGGAGGGGAAATCCTTCGACGGTATAGACGAAAAGCCGGGGCTCATCTCCGGCAAGCGCGCGGCGTTCCTGCTCCTGCCCAGCCTCTTGATCGGCGTGGCGCTCTTTATCCTCGGCCCCCTGTGGGCCGCCAAGGGTATCCTTTCCCTCTGGCCGGCCATCGGGCCCGAGGGGGGCATCTGGTTCAACCTCATCGAGGGCGGCCTGCGCGTCATCGTCTTCCTTCTGTACCTCATTCTGATCCGGACCATGAAGGACGTCCGGGACCTTTTCCGCTACCACGGCGCCGAGCACAAGACCATCGCGGCCTTCGAGGCCGACGAAGAGCTCACCCTCGCCAACGTTTCCACCAAGAGCCGCCTGCACCCCCGCTGCGGCACCGGCTTCCTCGTCTTCATGCTCATCGCCCTGGTGCTGGTTCACTCCGCCGTCTTCGCCATCCCGGCGCTTCAGGGCATCTACTTCGTGTACGCGGCGCTCATCCGCATCGCCCTCATCCCCCTCGTGGCCGGGGTGGCCTACGAGTGGATCCGCCTGGCCGGCCGGCACCCCAAGTCGAAGCTCATGCGTATCTTCGTCGCGCCGGGGCTGGCCACGCAGTTGCTCACCACCGTCGCGCCCGAGGAGCGTCACCTGGAGTGCGCCATCGCCGCCTTCAAGGCGGTCATCGAGGCCGAGGGCGCCTTCGAGGACCCCGACGAAAAGCGGCCCATCGCGGCCTGAACCGGTGTGAGTTTTTTTCACCCTCGTAGGGGCCGACCGACGGCGC
>JAPLSK010000300.1 GCA_026398675.1 bacterium
CCAGCCGCAGGGCCATCTGCTCGGCGTCAAGTCCCTCGGGGAGGGTGAAGCGGACGGTAAGGACCTTCCCGGCGACGAGGATGTCGGTGGCGTCGGAGAACGAGGCCGGCGCTTCTAATTTGTACGTCCCCGCCTTGAGCAGGGAGTCGCGTCCGGTGATGAATAGGTAGAGGCGGAACAGGCGGGGGTGTTCGGTGACTCCGGCCCCGGCCAGGAGCTCCGCCACCCGGTCGGCCCCGACGCCCTCGGGTATCTCCACGACCACGCTTTTCTCCGGCTCCACCGAGCCGTAGGCCAGTACGCAGTAGTAGATGACCAGCCCCGCAGCCAAGGCGACGAACGCGCCGACGAGGATGAGCGTGACGACGAGCTTTTTCTTCTTCACGGTGGCCCTTTTCCGTTTGCGGTTATTGTACCAGAATCCGCATGTCATTCCCCTCTCCCTCCGGGAGACCGGCGAGGCACGGGCCGGGACGGCCTTTCTCTCCCCCCGGGAGCGGGGCGGCTGCTTTATAAAAAAACCCCCGATTTGCCGGGGGTATAGCTCGGTTCGCCGGGGGCGTAGCTCGCTAAAGCTCGGTTCGCTCGGTTCGGGGGGCGGCAATTCCACGGGAGACGGTCGTCAGACCCCGGCTTTCTCCTTTTCTTCCCGGTTCCGCAGGCAACCCGCCGAGCAGCTCTCCATGGAGAGATCGAAGCGTTGCTTGGCCGTCATCTTCGCCGGGAGCTGGATGACGAGCCGCCCGTTGGGCCCCTCGTCCAGGGCCACGCGGCTGCCGACCTTGAATCGGTGGTAGCACAGGGTGCAGCCGGCGACCTCGGCCAGCACCTCCCGTCCCGATTCGAGTCGGACCTTTACCGGCAGGTTGGAGCTCTGACACTTCTCCTCGAGGGTGCTCTCGAAGCTGATGATGGTGCCCTTCTTACGCTTGAAGTAGGAAGAGACGCGCCCGAAGACGTAGAAGAAGGTGATGACCAGGCACGTGGCCCAGAAGACGAACCCCGAATCCTCGTAGGTCGGCGACAGGCTGATGTGCGCCGCGGCGACTAAGGGGGTCGAGGCGATAAGGATGGCTGGGAGTTTGCGCATGGTTGCGGCGGGGTGAAGGGTTGAAAGCGGTTATTTTAGCCGATTCCCCTTGCGGTGTCCAGCCTCCCCCATTATATACCGTTTTTTTAGTAGAATTCACCGGCGGGCGGTTTTTCGCCAAGTGACCCCGCTGCGTCCTCGGCCGCCCGACCCCAAATCACTCCCGAACTCCCACTCTTCCCGCGTTTCCTGGTATTTAAGAATATTTAAGAATTGGGATTTCGGAAGCCTGGAAGCCAGGCGCGGATCCGCGCCCGGCGCCGATCCCAAAAAATATCTTGCATCCCCGTCTGGAACTTGTTAAACTGTTGCCGTTGTCATTCCCCCACGTCCAAAAAGGAGATAAAGATGAAGAAGCTTGTTTTCCTACTGGCATTGCTGTGCGTGGCCTCCTTCGCCGGCCAGTACGACCTGCTCGTCGTTTACTGCGAGGGTAGTGGCGGCTACACTATCTCCGCCTTCGATAACGACACCTTCTACGATTCCGTGACCTACATGGACGCAACGTACTCGCTGGTCAGCCAGGCCACCTGCGCAAACTACGGCAGCGTCTTCTCGTGGAACAACTATCAGTACGTTAGCGGCCAGGGCGACGCCTTCGGCAACTACGTGACGGACGACGGCGGCACCGTGACCCTCCTCATCTGGGGCATCGCCCAGTGCTCCGGCAAAATCACCAGTGACGCCACCCTGTGCCCGATTGCCGGCGGCGGCAACCAGTACTCTTCCGTGAACCTGGGGACGATCTACGACGACACCCATCCCTGCATGGACGGCGATATGGGTCCAGTGACCAGCATCAACGGCATGTACTACTGGGTCAGCGGCACCATGGAGAGCGGCGCCATCCGGGTCGCGGATAACTCCGCCGGCACCCCGCTGGTGGCCATCAACGCGGACAGCAACTGCGCTGCGTTGAACATCTGCCCCGGTTCCTACAAGTATCGTCTTCCACTGCATAGACGATATTTCCAAAGTCGACGTTGACACCATTGACTTCACCGCTCGCGACACCACGCTCTCCGGCGGCCATGCGGTCAGCTCCAGCGCTGCCATCAGCGTAGACTTCGACTCGACCCGCAGCATCGACGGCGACCTGGTTCTCGACGAGACCAACCCCTCGGACATCGTGTGCACCTTCACCCCGTCCGATCCTCTGAACGATGGCGACACCATCTCCTGCACCGTGGCCGCCGGCCTGGCCGATAGTCGCGGTAACCCGATGGTAGATGACTTCGTTTGGACCTTCAGCACCCAGGGTACCTCTGTTACCGAGACCACCTGGGGCGCCATCAAGGCCGTCGAGTTCTAATAACCGATCCCTGGTAAAGTTGGGGAACCCTCCGAGGTTCCCCTTTTTTTAAAAAAGCGTGTCGCGAAAAGACGCAACGCCCCCATGGATTGGTAAAAATCGGGGTACCCCGCGGGGTTCCCCTTCTGTTATGTCTTTTTGAACGGTCAAATTGCGTGTTTTGTTAAAAAGCGCGTCTATCTGCACCGAAAATCGGAGGCTCGAATCCGCCGCAGGTAGGTCAACTAACCTCAGGTCAACCCCACCGGGACCTGCTATGTTGATCGTGAAGCTGGTTCTTGTAAGGAGATAAAATGAAAAGGCTCATCATTCTTCTAACGACGATGTTCGCGGCCGCCTTTGCGGGCCAGTACGACCTTCTCATCGGTCACAGCGATTCAGGTTCGACCTCGGGCGTCGAGACCAACATCGGCGAAAATCCCTTTTACTCCAGCGTTACCATCGAGGACTGGAGCACGTCCACGCCGACGATAGACCACCTCCTGGATTACGGTTGCGTTTACACCTGGAGCAACTACGGCTACGCCGACCGCGTCGGCCTGGGGGATAGGCTCGCCGACTACGTGGATCAGGGCGGCACCGTGGTCATCAACAATTTCTGCTGGACCTCCAGATGGGGTCTCGGCGGACGAATCCAGACCGACGGGAACTACGCCCCGCTGACCCACAACGGTAATTGCGCTTACTCCTACACCAACCTGGGTTCCTTCGACAGCGGTCATCCCTTCATGGACGGCGTATCCTCCATCACCAACATCTACTACATGAGCTATGTGAGCAAGGAACCGTCCGCGACCTGGGTCGCCGACACTGCCTCGCTCTACCCTCTCTGCGCCGTCAACGCCGACTTCAATGTCGCCGGCATCAACATGTTCCCCGGGGACGCGAGGCGCTGGGCGGGCGACGGTTGGAGATTGTACAACAACGTCATCGAGAACCTGATGATGAATTCCGCCGAGGACACGGTTCCGCCCACCGTTGAGGGCCTGGAACCCGGCGACGGCGATTCCGGCGTTCCGCTTGACTACACCATCGTCTTTCACTGCGTGGATGACCACACGCCGGTGGATGCCGATACCATCCGCCTGACCGTTCGGGACTCCACCCTCCGCGGTGACAACGCGGTCCGCGTCGGCGCAGCAGAGGGTGTTCATTACGACTCGAGCCGCGTCCTCGCCGGGGACCTGGACGTGGACTACACCGACCAGATGGACGTCGTCTGCACCTGGACCGGCGACGATCCCTTCCAGGAGGGCTCCACCGTCACCTGCACCGTGGACGGTGGCCTGGCCGACCGGCTCGGCAACGAATTAGGCGCCGACTTCGTCTGGACCTTCTCCACCTCCGGCGCCTCCGTCACCGAGACCACCTGGGGCGCCATCAAGGCCGAATTCTAGTCACCGGCCGAGAAGGACAACTGGGGGAACCCCGCGTGGGTTCCCCTTCTTTCAGGTGGTGGAAAGGACGTAGGTCTCGGGCATCAACGCCGACGAGAACGTGGTCGGCATCAACTTGTACCCCGGCGACGGCTGGGTTCTTTTCAACAACGCCATCCGGTACGTCAAGGGTGAGCCGAGTTCGGTGAGCCGGATTTCTTGGGGGGAAATCAAGGCGGCGTTCTAGAGCCCGTACCCACGAGCCCGATGGTAAGTCCACCCCGAAAAAAATTTTTTGTATTCCATTTGACTCTGGTCCCTTGAGCTTGTATAATACCTCTGCCCTTTCTAAAGATTGGGTAGCCTACACAAATCACCCAAGGAGGATGAGAATGATGAGGACTCTTACACTTGTCTTAGTTCTAAGCGTGTGTGCGGTCTTCGCCGCCAGCACCGACCTGGGTGCTATCACTCCCAGCGGCGCCACGGCGTACATACCGTCCGCGCCCAACGGCGGCCTGGACATCGTCTACATGACCGATGATTTCAGCGCGGGTGCGTGCGTGAACGGCGTCGCCACCTCCCCGAGCTACGGGTGGGTCGCCGCCGATGACTTCGTCCTGGCCGATGACACGGACCTCACGAAGCTCACCTGCTGGGCCATCAACAACCCGGCGCCCTCCGGCTTCTACATGCGTTTCTGGGAGGACACGGGCGGCTCCGGACCCGGCAGCGAGCTGGCCAATGCTCCCGCCACAGCGGTACAGACCTCCACCGGCGTGTACTTGTGGGGCTACCTGTGCTACAAGTACGAAATCACCTTTGACCCCTCTTACTCGATGGACGCTGGACACTACTGGTGGGCCTTCGGCATGTCTAGCGGCTTCGTGTACATGCTGTGCGAGGCCCACGCCTACGACTACATGGTCTACTTCGACTACGGCGGCGGCGGCGCCGGCCCGTGGTACTCCTCGCAGTACATGTGGGGCGAGGCCTACGACTTCTTCCAGACCGTCGAAGGCGACACCGGCCCGCCCGATCTCGATCCGCCGTACGTGACGGGCATGGACCCGGACGACGGCCAGGCCGATGTCCCGACTGATTCCACCATCGTCTTCCACTGCGTGGACGACCTGCACCCCATTGACACCACCACCATTGACTTCACCGTTCTGGACTCCACCCTGTCCGGCGACCGCTTCGAGAGCACCGGCGCGTGACCATCACCTGCACCGTGGCTGCCGGCCTCGCCGACTCCAAGGGCAACCCGATGGTAGATGATTTCGTCTGGACCTTCGACACCTACAGCTCCGCCGTCACCACGACAACCTGGGGCGCCATCAAGGCCGAATACTAGTCACCAACCGAGAAGAACAACTGGGGAACCCCGCGTGGGTTCCCCTTTTCTTTGCTTTGGCATGGGGGGCCAACGGGTGGAATTATTTACTTTCTGGAATATTAGTTTTTTGCAATAAAGTTCACGTTGAATTAAAAATTCGATCCCATGTCTGCTGCAGAGCTGTTTAAACAAACTTGTGCACTCTTTAAGATGATGTTAAGCTAACCGCGTTGCAGTTCTCCCCTAAACCCAAAGGAGAAAAAGATGAAGAAGATTGTTTTGCTTCTTGTGTTAGTGTTCGCGGCCGCATTCGCGGGGCAGTATGATCTTCTGATCTGCCACTGCGATCCCGGCTCGACCTCGGACGTGGAGACTTACATCGCGGGCGATCCCGACTACGGCATCGTGACCCTCTTGGACTGCACCACGACCACCCCCAGTGTGGGCACCATGCTGGATTACGGCTGTGTCTTAACGTGGAGCAACTACACCTACGATAATCCGACGAGCATGGGTGACAACCTGGCCGATTACATGGACCTCGGCGGCGGCGTCGTGTCATGCTGCTTCGCGCACTACTCGAGCGACGGCTTGGGCCTCGGCGGCCTCTACGCCAGCGGTGCGGCGTACTGCCCCCTGACACGCGGCAACAACGACTTCTCCTACAACCACATGGGCACCCATGACCACAACCATCCAGTCATGGAAGGCGTTTCGCTCATCACGAGCATCTACTACTGGCAGTCCATCTCGACCGAGAGCGGTGCTACCTGGCTCGCGGATCTGGCCATCGGTTCCTCCGACCTGGCGGCCATCAACGCCGACGAGAACGCCGTGGCCGTCAACCTGTACCCCGGCGACGTGCATCACTGGTCCGGCGACGGCTGGGTGCTCTTAAACAACGCCATCATGTACATGATGGAGAACAGCAATGTAGCTATTGTCGATACCACCTGGGGCGCCATCAAGGCTAGTTTCTAGTCATCAGCCGAGAATGACACGGGGAACCCCGCGGGGTTCCCCTTTTTTACGGGTAGGGGAAAGGGCGCAGGTCGGCCCGAGGGCGACCGCAGAGGACTCGTCCTACGGGTCGCCCCTACGTAGGCGAAACCGGAGTGAGGAAGACCAAGAAGCGATGAGCCCACGGCCGCGCGGTGCAATAGACAAGGGGCTTAAGCCCCTTGCCCTCGACGAAGCCAATTTATCACCCGCCGGCGCAACCGACGCGGGGCGACTCCTCTTCCTCACCGGAAACGGCTACAACACCCTTGAATGAACCGCCGGGCCGATGTATCCTTTCCCCGTAAAAACCACCCCGGGGGTACCGATGTCGCGTCCGCCGCTCTCCAAACGGGCCGAGAGGATTCCGGCCAGCCCCATCCGCAAGCTCGTCCCCTACGCCCTGCAGGCTAAGCAGCGGGGAATCCACGTCTTCCACCTGAACATCGGCCAGCCGGACCTGCCCACCATCCCCGCCGGCCTCAAGGCCTTGCGTGACTACCAGCCGAAGGTCATCAGCTACGGCCTCTCCCAGGGCGATGCCGCGCTCACCGCGGCCCTCATCAAGTATTACGGCTCCCTCGGCCATCACCTCGAACCGCACCACATCGTC
>JAPLSK010000301.1 GCA_026398675.1 bacterium
CCGTTTTTTATAAGGTAGCCCTCACCCCGACCCCGGCCTAGCCGGTCGAAATAGGGGACGCCGCGGCGCCCCCTTCACCTTCACTCATTCGCTTACCTGGCGATGACCAGGCGCGTCGTCTGGTGCTCCTCGCCCACCGAAAGGCTGACGAAGTAAACCACCGCCCCGGCGTCCGAAACGTCCCAGACGACCAGGTGGCTGCCGCCCTCGGCGACGCCCCGGGCCAGGGTCTCCACCCGACGCCCGGAGAGGTCGTAGACGGAAATCTCCAGCGCCTTGCCGGAGTCGGCCGGCGAGATGGAGTAGGAGAGGGTGGCCGATTCGCGGGCCGGGTTCGGGTACGGGGCGTCCAGCACCGTCCTCACGTAGCCGCCCGGCAGCTCGCGGATCGTCAGCGGGCCGAAGGTCGTCGTCTCGCCGAAAGAGTCCACCACCTCGAGGTAGTAGCGGTCACCCAGGGCCGGGTCGGTGACCAGCCAGCGCGCGGCGTCCGCGGGGAGAAGCCGCTCGTTCAGCCGCACCCGCGCATCGTCGCGCTCCCGCAGGAGGTTCGCCCCGGCGTAGCCCTCCCCCGGCGTCCACGACAACAGGATACCGTCCGAGGCGTCGTCGTAGTGGAAGTCGGCGACCAGGACGCTCGACGGCATGACGTCAATGTCCTCCACGGCGCTCCAGGCCCCCCAGGTGAAATCGTTCCCGCCCCGCACGCGGTAGTAGTAGGTGTCCGACGTGCGGCCCTCCACGTAGAAGGAGGTCTCGGTCAGGTCGTCGCCCAGGGTCGTTATCACCGCGTAGGTGTCCACGGGGTAGATGTCGTCTATGTAGATGCCGCCCTGGTGGGTGTAGGTGTCGGTGGTGTAGCGGAAGCGGATGTAGCAAGAGCCGTCCGCATAGGCGTCCAGGGAGTGCGTATATTCTTGCCAGTCGGCCATGTAGCCGGAGAACATGCGCAGGCGGTCCCACGTGACGCCGTCCGCCGAGGCCTCGACGTAGGCGTAATCGTAGCCCGTTTCGATGTTGTACCGGGCCCAGTAGGTGAGCTCGTCGCCCGTGGTGACGGCGAGCGGGCCGAGGGAGGTCAACTTGGCCGTGTAGCTGTCGGCGTCCCCGGACCAGAAGCAGTAGCTCCCCTCGTGCGGGGTGGAGGTGGACTGCTGGAAGTTGACGCTGTTCCAGTTGTCCAGGCCGTCCTCGGCGCCGTCGCCGATCCGCTCGTAGCCGGTCATCTCGTCGAGCTGGTAGTAATCCAGCACGCCGTGCTCGAACTCCGGCATGGTCCAGCTCACCGTGTAGGTACCGTCGTCGTCGGTGTCCATGGGGTCAATCACCGGAGCCGGGAGGACGCAGATCATCTCCGGGTTCTGCGCCAACAGGCACATGTCCAGCATCGCCGGCAGGTTCTCGTCGAACTGGACCTGCACCTCGCTGAACGGCGGCTGGAACTCCGTGCCCATCTCGAAGGTGAAGCCGAACAGAGGTTCCGCCAGGAGGCCGTCACCGTCGCCCAGGTGGCTGCCGTACATCCAGTCGCAGGCGTCGCCGTTGGTGTTGTATAGCGCGTAGCTCGGTTCGGCGGTATAGCCGTTGTAACCGGCGAAGAGCTCGCCCATGGGCTCGTAGATGTAGTTGTGCTCGGTGACGTCGTTGATATAGCCCCAGGGGTAGAGGACGAGCTGGGAGTAGGTATGGAAGTTGATGGCGCCGACGACCGGGTTGCCCGCGTCGGACCGAGCCGCGTAGAACTGCATCATCGCTTGGATCTCCGGCTCGGAGCCCGCCGACGGGCCGCGGTAGGTCTCGTCATCCGTCCAGGGGCTCGAGCCGTAGTCGTCATAACCCCACATGTAGGTGTAGTTGCGGTTCACGTCCACGCCGTAGGTGCCGTCGCCGTTGTCGCGCCGGTTCTTGCGCCACATGTCGTAGAAGTCCCGCACGTACTGGTAGCCGTCCGGGTTCACCATGGGCACGAACCACACCTCGCGGTTGTCCACGATGTTCGTCACCGTGTCGTCCGTGCCGTAGTTCTCGCAGAAGTACTCGGCGAAGCGGTACACCAGCTCGTGGGTGGTGATTTCACGGGCGTGGTGCAGGCCGTTGAACATGACGTCGGCCTCGGCGGGCTCGTCGGTGGCGACGTTGTCGGAGATTTTCAGCCCCCAGAGGTAGCGCCCGTCGTGGGTCGGTCCGGCACCCGTCTCGGTCGAGAGGTCGTGCAGCTCGCAGATGGACGGGTAGTCGGCCGCCAGCGCCTGCATCATCGCCAGCATCTGGTCGTAGGTGTGGTAGGAGTCGGGGTCGGGGATGTTGGCCTGCTCCTCCCAGAAGGCCCGCGTGGCCGCCTCCACGTCGTCTATGAGCACGTCCTGCCGGGTGAGGCCGTAGTAGTAGAGCTGGTCGCGATCGGCCTCGTCCACCAGGACGTCCGCCGCCAAGCCCCACACCCACCCCGCCACGTCCAGTGTGCCCCAGGGCACGTTCTCCTGCAGCTCCCGGGTGAGGTAGCAGCGGATGAGCTGGGTCTTGGCCGCCGCGGGGACGACGAGGGCGACGATGAGAAGGAGGGGAATCAGTCTGCGCATGGTTCCTCCAGGAGGGGGCGCCTTCCGGGCGTAACCGCCCCATTGTAGCTATAACCTCTCAGGGGCGAACCTAGCATAAAAAATGGACTCCCGCAAGCGGACCTGGGGTTTTTTGCGCCGGGGTCGAAAAGGGTGTATAGTAAAGGTGGCGTTTTCCCACCTTCGGGTTCGACAATCCGTCGGCGGGGCGGGTAAACGGTGAAGGAGGCTGCGATGAAAAGGCTTTTTTGCGTAATTTTCGCGCTGGCGCTCGCCGGCGCGGCCTCCGCCGGCGAGTGGCACGTCGAGACGGTGGACTCGGTGGGAGACGTGGGCGAATACACCTCCCTGGCGCTTGACTCCTCCGACTCCCCCCACATCTCGTATTGGGACTGGACCAACAAGGATCTCAAATACGCCCGCTGGAACGGTAGCTCCTGGCAGATCGAGACCGTGGACTCGGTGGGAGAAGTACGCTCGTACACCTCTCTGGCGCTGGATTCCTCCAACCGCCCCAACATCTCGTATTGTGACTACAACAACGGTGATCTCAAATACGCCCGCTGGAACGGTAGCTCTTGGCAGATCCAGATCGTTGACTCGGCGGGAAGCGTAGGCCAGTACACCTCCCTGGCGCTGGACTCCTCCGGCCGCCCCCACATCTCGTATTACGGCAACGGTGCTCTAAAATACGCCAGCTGGAACGGTAGCTCTTGGTGGATCGAGACCGTGTACTCGGCGGGAAGCGAAGGCACGTACACCTCTCTGGCGCTTGATTCCTCCGACCGCCCCCACATCTCGTATTACGACTACACCAACTCTGATCTC
>JAPLSK010000302.1 GCA_026398675.1 bacterium
GGCGAACCGCTCGGGGTTGATGCCGATGGGCGCGGTGACGACCTCCCCGACCAGGAGGTACCCCGGCGGGAGGAAAAGTCCGGTCTTGGGGCAGGCCAGGGTCACGGTGAGGTCGGCGGACACCGCCAGCCCCGCGGCGCCGGTGGTCGAATCCAGCCCCGAGGGGACGTCCACCGCGACGACGAAGGCGGGGCCGTCGTTGAGGGCCCGAATCACGGGGGCGAAGAGCCCCCGCGGCTCACCCGACACCCCCGTGCCCAGAAGGGCGTCCACCGCTACGGCGGCCCGCTCCAGGGCGCGCGCCAGCTCGGCCACGTCTTCCTCGCCCTCGATGACCCAGGCCCCCCGCCCCCCGGCCCGGAACACGTTCCAGTTCGCCAGGGCGTCGCCGGTGAGCTCCCCGGGGTCGCCCACGGAAAAAACCAGCGGCTCGACGCCGGCCCCGGCCAGGTGGCGGGCGATCACCAGCCCGTCGCCGCCGTTGTTCCCCTTCCCCACGACCACCACCACGTCGCCGGGTCCGAGGTCGGGGAAGCGGGATAGTATCTCCCGGACGACGCCGCGCCCGGCGTTCTCCATCAGGGCCGTCCCGGGCAGGCCGTCACCCTCGATGGTCACCCGGTCTATAAGTTTCATCTCTTCGGTGGTGGCCACCGGTCGCATGGTCGTCTCCTCGGACGGGGGTGGATGGGGGAAAATCTCCCCTAGTTTACCAGATTCGTGACCTCGGCGGAACGGGTTACCGTTTCGCCCCGTAATTCGTTGACCCTGAAAAGGTCGCGTAACCAAATGTAGGGCGGGGACTTTAGTCCCCGCCGCTTTAACACCTCAGCCCAACCCGTGCCTTCGCTCGTTGCGATGACGTAGGGGCGGGTCTCCTGATCCGCACGTTTTTTCAACGGCAGCCCTCACCCCCAGCCCCATCGGCGAGCCTCCACCTAGAGGGGGGAGGGAGGGTAAATGGAGGGCGGGAAACCTTTCACCGCCGCGTTCACGCTCCCAGCCTTGACCCTCACCCCGGCCCGTAGGCAAGCCTCTCCCTAGAAGGGAGAGGGGGCCGCTGCACCCCCTTCCCCGGCCCGTGCCTCCGCCCGTTGCGATGACGTAGGTGCCGACCGACGGCGCGCCGATTAGGTCGGCCCGTTTTTTTAAAACTCGACCAGTCCAAGGCCCGACGGCGCCCCTCGACCGGACCCGCCGAGTTGTGTGTACAAAAAAAGCCGCCCGGCGGCGGCGAGGCGGTGCCCGTCTTTTAGAAGAAGAAGCTCACCCCGGCGCCGAAGGTCATACCGGAGAACCGCTCCACCTCGGGGGTGAAGGGATGGATGTAGTGGAAGCCCACCTCGACAATCAACGACGGCTGGAGTGGGAACTCGGCCCCCACTTCGACGAAGACGGCGAAGTTCTGGGCGTTCTGGAGGTAGTTGAAGGGGTCCCCGCTCTGGCGCTCGATGTTCAGGGAGGTGGTCCGGAGCGTGTACATCGGCCCGGCCCCGAAGTAAGGCGAAATCCACGTGGTGGGCGAGAAGCTGATGCGCGGTGAGATGCCGAAGGTCATCAGGTTGCCGGTCGGATTCAGGTCCCAGGCCCGCCACATGTCGGGCATCAGGAGGCCGGTGTACTCGAAGAAGCCGTAGAGCTCGAGCTCGCCGCCCCTGAAGCGGTACCCGACGCGGAGGGAGCCGCTGACGCCGTCGTGGAAGAGGTAGGAGGGCCCGGAGTAAGCCCAGTAGCCGCCGAAGAGCCCCACCGCGAATCCGGAAATGGGCTTGCGCGGCGCCTCGGCGAAGGACGCCGCCATCAGCAGCAACAGCAGCACTACGAGGGCTTTACGCAAGGCTCCCTCCCGCCGGGGACCCCATTTTCTCGGGCAGTATAGCAGGCGGGTCGGATAAGTGTCAACGAATACAACATTTTGAGGAGCAAAAAGCGGACCAGGAAACCGGCGGGGCCTCCTTTCGGGATCCCCGGACGACTCCGAGTAGCGGATTAACCCCAGAGCGGGGATTACCACCCGTGAAAGACATCAAGAGTAAGTAAATACATACCAATCCTCGAGAAGTAAAAAAGCCAATTAAATCGACGAATCCCCTTAAAACCTTAAATACCTTGACAACCCGTTGAATAGGAGGCTATACTTTTAACGGTAGGATGAAGTTCGGCTTCATGCCGTGTGGGTGTTTGGTTGAGGCCATTCACTCCTATATCCTACCTAATTCATATCCAATTTAAAGGTTGTCGCTTGGTATAATACTCCCCATAGGGTTTGTTACTAGTATCATCAATATCTTGAACGAGCCTTACCGCATCCCAGAGATACCTGATAAATCGTTCCTCTCCCTTCTCGTAAAACCTCTGAAGCGCCCACAAGAAATAATCTGTCGATTGCAGCCCTCCGCAATGGGTGGAATCGGTTGAAGTAATTTGGATTGCTTCGCTTCCGATTATACCGTGCTGTTCGAGAAATCTCTGTTGGGCCGCCCGTACGGCATTTACAAAAGCCGTCGTGCGGTCTTTTTTACTTCGCTTGGACACTAAAATGGAGTAACTGTCCGCCTGATGCAATCTTTCTTTAAAGAGCCGCCGTACAAGAAAATCGTAAAGCTCATTCGGCGTGTAGCGGTACTGAGGGTCGGTGGCGTTGCGGTTACGTATGTAGTTTAGGACCGATGTCTTATTTTTAATAACAGCATAGAACCGGAAGTTGGTTAAATCCTCAAAGAGGAGTCTGAAAACCTCCCTGCGTATCTCGGGCAGATCATCTTTAGCATGAAACACGTAGTACGTTTTCCTAGCCTGTGGTTGCATTGAGGGAACGGAGCTGAAATACGAGTCTTGCAGTAAATTGGCTCGCAATTCATTCAACTGCCTTTCAATCTTACCCTGATCCCTAATTTCCAACAATCCTAAAATGAAGTAATTAGAACATCCTTCCTTTCCAAAGATGACCTCGCCTCGGCGATTGAATATATACGGATCGCCCGCTTCATCAACATAATAGTAACGATGATGTGATGTTTTTACTGGCATTATTAAAGAGGGGGGAGTTAAATCCCCCCTTCTCTCTCGCTAATCAGCCCAGCCGCGCCTTCAACAGGTCCGGGAGCTGACTGGGCAGGTCGGCGACCGGAACGCCTACCGCGGTCAGCGCCTCTATCTTGCTCTCCGCCGTCCCCTTGCCGCCGGCGATGATGGCCCCGGCGTGACCCATGCGCTTGCCCTTGGGGGCGGTGCGCCCGGCGATGAAGCTCACCACCGGCTTCGTCACGTTTTGGCGGATGAACTCCGCCGCCTCCTCCTCGTCCGTGCCGCCTATCTCGCCTATCATCACCACCCCGGCGGTCTCGGGGTCGGCCTCGAAGGCCGCCAGGGCGTCAATGAAATTGGTCCCGATTATCGGGTCCCCGCCGATGCCCATGCAGGTGGACTGCCCCAGCCCGGCCGCCGTCAGCGACCACACCACCTCGTAGGTCAGCGTGCCCGAGCGGCTCACCAGCCCCACGTTTCCCGGCCGGTGGATGTGGCCGGGCATGATGCCCACCTTGGCCTTGCCCGGCGAGATGATGCCGGGGCAGTTGGGGCCGATGAAGCGGATGCCCCTCGCCCGGTAGTAGTGGTAGGCGCGCAGGACGTCCAGGGTGGGGATGCCCTCGGAGATGCAGACGGCGAGCTTTATCCCCGCGTCGGCGGCCTCGAAGAGCGCGTCGGCGGCGAAGCGCGCCGGAACGTAGATCACGCTCGCGTCCCCCCCGGTTTTCTCGACCGCCTCGGCCACCGTGTCGAAGACCGGGATGCCGTGGACCTTTTGGCCCCCCTTGCCCGGCGTGACCCCGGCCACGACCCGGGTTCCGTACTCGACCATCTGGCCGGCGTGGAAGGAGCCGTCGCGGCCGGTGATGCCCTGAACGACCACGCGGGTCTTCTCGTCTACGAATACGCTCATCGTCCCCCCCTCGCGGCATGGACGGCCTTCTGGACCGCCTCGTCCAGGTTCACCCCGGCCTCGATGCCCGCCTCGGCCAGCATCGCCCGCCCCCGGTCCTCGTTGGTGCCGGTGAGCCGCACCACAAGAGGAATCGCAAGCGGCCTCTTTTTCAGGGCCGCCAGGAGCCCCGCGGCGATGTCGTCGCAGCGCGTGATGCCCCCGAAGATGTTCAAAAGAATCGCCTTGACGTCCGGGTCGCCGGTGACGATCTCCATGGCGACGAGAACCTTGGCGGGGTCGGAGGAGCCGCCCACGTCGAGGAAGTTGGCCGGCTCGGAGCCGAAGTGCTTTATCAAATCCATGGTGGTCATGGCCAGCCCGGCGCCGTTGACGATGCACCCCACGTCCCCCGAGAGCTTGACGTAGGAGAGACCCGCGTCCTTGGCCTTGAGCTCCAGCGGGTCCTCGGCGCTCTTGTCGCGCATGGCCTCCACCTCCGCTTGGCGGAAGAGGGCGTTGTCGTCGAAGACGATCTTGGCGTCAATGGCCACCGCCCGGCCGTCGGAGGTGATGACGCAGGGGTTTATCTCGGCCAGGGAGGCATCGGTGGCCAGGAAAAGCCGGTAGAGCTTTTCCAGGAAATCGGCGAGCTGCCTCCGGACGCCCAAGTCCCCGCCGAGGAAGCCGGACAGCCGCCGCCCGTGGTGCGGCCAGAATCCCACCGCCGGGTCCACGGGGAGCTTCAGGATTTTTTCCGGCGTCTTGGCCGCCACCTCCTCGATGTCCACCCCGCCCGCCGCCGAGACCATGAACACCGGGAACTTCGACGCCCGGTCCAGGATGATGCCGAGGTAGAGCTCGTCGGCGATGTCCACCGCCTCATCTATGAGCACCCGCTCCACGACGAGACCCTTTATGTCCATGCCGAGGATGGCGCGGGCGTGCTCGATGAGCTCCGCCTCGTTCCGGGCGAGCTTCACGCCGCCGGCCTTCCCCCGGCCGCCCACGTGGACCTGGGCCTTCACCACGCAGGGGTAGCCCACCTCCGCCGCCGCTTTGGGAGCCTGGGCCGGGTCGGTGACGACCACCCCCCGGCTCGTGGGGATGCCGAACTTGCGGAAGAGCTCCTTGGCCTGGTACTCGTGAATCTTCAACCCGCGTCTCCCTTCGCGTCGGAACCCGGGGCCGTGCAAAGACCGGAGCATTTTATCACCGGCCGGAGGCGCCCGCAAGGAAGGGGGCGACCTTTGGGAATCCCTCACCCATCATCCGCGCCCGCCGGACATACTGTGGGGAGAGGGAAAAAAGACGGGTCACCAGACCCGCCCGCTCTCAACCTAAACGCCTACGGAAAAGCCTTTGTATTAAATATCTCCACCTTCATTGATATAAAGATCAACCAGTAGATCGGCGGAACTTTTAATCAACCGCTGCGCCTGGGTGAAGTACTCCTCGTCAATCTCCACACCCACCGCGTTCCGACCGGCCATAACCGCCGCAACCACTGTAGTTCCCGTTCCCATGAACGGATCGAGCACGGTGTCGCCGAAGAATGAAAACATCCTCACCAGGCGATCCGCCAGGACCAGCGGAAAAGGGGCGGGATGCACTCTCGTCGAAGCGCCGCCCAGATGCCATATCTGCTGAAACCACTCGTTAAAGCTATCCCGCTCGATCATGCTCAACCGACGTTGATCGGTGGTCGGCCTGCGATACCCGCCGGGTTTGCGCTGCATGAGGATGTACTCGATGTCGTTTTTCACGATGGCGTTCGGTTCGTAGGGCTTGCCGAGGAACCGTCCTCCTCCTTCCACCTCCGTCGTCGCGTTGGCTATTTTGTACCAGATGATCGGGTTCAGGTTGTCTAAGCCGATCTTTCGGCACCGGACGGCGATGTCGGAATGCAGGGGCATTACCAGATGCCGTCCGTTCTTCCTCCGCGCCAGGCACACGTCGCCAACCACGCAGCACAGACGCCCGCCGGGAATCAGCACGCGGTAAACATGCCGCCAAACCTTGTCCAGCTCGTCCAGGAACTCCTCGTAATCGGCGACATGACCCAACTGGCCCGGCGTGTCGTTGTACCTCTTCAAGGTCCAATAGGGCGGCGATGTAACGACTAAATGACAGCTCTCGTCAGCCAGCCAGTCAAGATTCCTGGCGTCTCCCCGTTTCAACTCAACGGTGACGGAAGCCCGCCCGTTTCCCGCTTTCGCCCGCTCGGCCTCTTTGAATCGCTCGTCAACCGAGAGGGATTCGTAGCTTTTTTCTCTTTCGTTCATCGGTTAAGTTGACCCAGAAGGTGACCCGTCAGGGAATTGATAAAAGCAGAAAAAGACATTTCAGGCTTCGGCTCGGTGCAGATATCCCCCCCGCGGGGGGATAACAACAGGCAGGCCGAGTTGTACAGTCGCTCCAAGATCAGCTTCTCGCAAAAAAGTTCGTATCGTTTGGCGTAAGAAGCACCTCTGAATTCACTGAACACAGGGTAATGGGGCTCCGCGACGCCGACCTTACCGCGCGAGGCCTCGCAGTCCTCGAGCAACATAAAGTAACCGAGCCAGGGTGCAGGTGAGACTCCGAAGGCCCTTTCCCTGAATGCCGTGTGCAGGTCCTCCGCCGATCCGACGGCCTCCTCGATGCGGTTGTTGAAGTTGTTCCCGAAGGACGGGCCGACCTGTGACTTGAACTCCATCACAGCCAACAGGCGTTTGTCATGAATCACCAGCATGTCCCACTCTTTAGTGGGGCGGTAAAATCCCGGCAGGGTGAGACGTTTATTTAATTTAACGGATTCAGAGGGGAAACCATTCTCTATCATCAACTCCGTCACCAGGTTGATAAAACCGTCCATTTGTTTGCCGCCGGTGACCGCCGTCCTCCCCCCTCGGTCACCCTCCCCGACCGCGCGGGATTGGCCTTCCCGCGTGGACCAGAAGAAATGAACGGCATCTCTCAACTGTTTATTTAGCATGCTCACGGCACGATTTGGATGGTGTCGGCCCAGACATGGGTCATCTCCTCGATGTAGGAGTTGGACCCGCCCACGGACACCCGCACCCGCCCCGAGGCCATCTCGCTCTTGATGTACAGAAGCTCGTCGGTGTAGCCGGTGAAGTGGCA
>JAPLSK010000303.1 GCA_026398675.1 bacterium
AAGTTGTTCTCTTCTCTTCTCTTCTCTTCTCTTCTCTTCTCTTCTCTTCTCTTCGTGTTCGTGGCGTTCTTCCTGATTTCCTGTGAGGATTCACTCTCGCCGCAGGGATACCCGCCGCTGCCGGACGAGAATCCGCTGGGAGAAAGGGATGAGAACTCGCTCGGCTTCTGGCGCATCTGGGGGGCCATAGATGCACCGCTCGACTGGACGCCCGACTCCGACACGGTGCAAATCTGGATGACCAACTGGCAAGGACATGAGAACCAACTCGGGGAAACGATAAACTTCACGCTCGTCTTCACCGGACAGACCTACAAACACTGGTCCTTCAAAACCGGAGGTAACTACGGTCCTGTCGAAGACCCCTACAAGTTCTTCTTACCCAGCCTCAACTGGTGGTCTAAACCTTGGGAAAGCCCGCCGGTATACTGCCGCACCTATGTTCGCGGGTACACATGGGAGGAGTTCGGCGGAGGTGGGGGGTGGGTGATAGCGGATGAGGACTACTCGTACAACCCGTTCAACCCACCCGGCATCAATCCGGATTGGAAGTACTACACGATTTACCACGGGGATTGGGAGGATTATTGGGCCTGGGATACCGTGTATCTCGACCTGACGGATTAAGGAGATGGAGCCATGAAAAGGATTGCGACCCTGTTAATGTTCGTCGCGTTCTCGGTCGTTCCCGTCGCGGCCGATGACGACCTCGAGGTCCTGTGGGACCAGTGCTTCGACTACCTGTTAATGATGGGCGGCTTTGGGATATACGGCGAGCACTACACCCAGGACGACTTCACCCTGGAGACGGACGCGGAAATCGAGGTCGTGGAATTCTGGGCACACTACTACCCCGAGGAGCCCGCTTACCACCTGTCGTTCTGGGCGAACGTGCGCTACGACCAGTACGGCATGCCCGGTGCGTACTACTTCAGGGACTGGGTAGGCCCTGACGATTTGGAAGAAATCGACACCGGATTCGATTACAACGGACATATCCTGTACCTGTACCGGCTGCACATCGAGCCCTGCCACATCGAAGCCGGGACGCCGTTCTGGCTCGAAATCCGCTCGGACGCCGAGAACTGCATGTGGGGTATCAAAGGCGGCGGCAACCTGTACTACCAGTGGTACCAATGGCATCAAGCGACCTATTTCCGCCTCCTGGGCACGCCCGAGGACACCGGCGTCCAGACCGCGAGCTGGGGGGAGATAAAGGCGGGGTTCTCGGACTAGCGTCCATGTATAGCAGTCACCGCGCGTCCAAACGTAGGGCGGGGATTCAATCCCCGCCGCTTTCACACCACACCCCGGCTGCGATGACTTAGGGGCGGGTGTCCACACCCGCCTGCGGGCGGCCGCAGGGGATGCATCCCACGGGCCGCCCCTGGACTACCGGCCCTAAAAAAACCGCGAAACCCGCGGCAATCGTACAACCGTAAAAAAGGAGGCGACCCCTCCTTCTTTTTCAACCCTTCCGACCCCGCTCCCCTACTGGACCATGTAGTAGATGGGATCCACGGCGATGCCGTTGAGCCGGACCTCGTAGTGGAGGTGGGGTCCCGTGGTGGCGCCGGTGATGCCGATGGCGCCCACCACGCTGCCGGCGTTCACCCGCTCACCCACCTGGTAGGCCACGGAGCTCAAATGGGCGTAGCGGGTCTGGTAGCCGTTCCCGTGGTCAATCCAGACGGTCAGCCCGTAGGCCCCCAGGAAACCGGACTCGACGACCACGCCGCTGGCCGGTGTGCGCACCGGGGTACCGATGGGCGCCGCGATGTCGAGTCCCTGATGGGGGCCGTGCCAACGCGGATCGCCTAAGTAGCCGGTGATCACCCCCTGGACGGGGACGCCATAGGGAACGTCGGGACTGATGGTGGAGATGCGCTTTTCCAGCTCCCGGACCAGTTTGTACATTTCCTGGGAGAGGCCGGCCATGTCGGATAGAAGCGCGGCTTCCGCGGCGGCGTACTCCTGGGTATCGTGGTTGACGAAGTTCAGCCCGAAGGTGGTGACGGCCACCCGCTCATCCCCTGACCTGGGATTTGCGGAGCGCCCGAGGGGTAAGCCCGTCCCCCCGCCCTGTCCCAGGAGGTCTGCCGCCTGCTCCTCGTCCAGCTTGAACCCGGCCATGATTCTCAGGTTCTTGTAGAAATTCTGCAGTTGGGTGAGCTGGATGCGGATGTTGCGCATGGAGCGCTCGTAGGCCCGTTTGTCACGCTCGGCGGCCGCCCGGAGCGCCGAGAGCTCGGAGCCGGAGATCATCGCCGCCTCTTTGTACTCGGACACCCGTCGGGCGAGGAAGTCGCCGCGTTCCTCGAGGGGCTTCAAATCGTGGACCGTGTTGTTGAATAAAAGGGCGTAGTACAGCGCCGTCCCGCCCAGCCCCAGGATCAGGGCGGCGGCGAAGACGACGGCCCCCACCAGCAGCCAGCGCCTGACGAGGTAGGGCCGCGCCGCACCGCCGGTGTGGGGCACGATGACCACGGAGATGTGTCGGGAAAGGGGCATTCCGCATCTACTCCGCGGGGACGTAGATAAACCAGGCGCCGTTGCGGTGGACGAGGGTGAAGGAGTACTGATCCGAGTACCGGTTGCCGTAGGGGTCGAGGAACACCTGTCGGGCCAGCACGCGGCGCTCGTCCTCGGAGCGTTCCTCGACCTGGATTACCTCGTGTTCCACGATCTCGTCCAGGAAGTACTCACGCTCGGCGGTGGGTTCGAGTTCCCGCCGCGCGGCCTTCACCTCGTCCGGGGAGAGTTCGTCCCACGCCGGGAACCAGAGGCAGGCGACCAGCGCCTCGGTGTCCCGGGCGTTGTTCGCCCGGACGAAATCGTCGTAAACGCCTTCCGGAGCGGACCCGCCGCAGAAGGCGAAAAGCAACAGTAAAACCGGAAGCAAGATTCGCCACATCGTCCATCGGCTCCGCGTTAGTGAACCTAACAGAAGAATTTCAAAAAAACAACCCGCCGCGTAAAGGCCGCCCGCTCAATGAGAAAGACCGGCCCGGGCCGGTCTCGGCGGATCACTCCCCCGTCAACCGGGGTGTCGGTTCGGTATCGGCGAAGCCACGCCCGGCTGAACTGCTCCCCCCGACTACTGGGGTGTCAGGGAAAGTGGATAGGTGACCCTGACCGAGCCGCCCTCGATGGCGGAAAAGCTCAGGCCGCGGATTCCGCTCAGTATCGGTCCGATCAGGTTGGCATCGGGCAGGGTACTATTTGAGAAGGTGGCGTTCTCCACGGAACCGTCCGGCTGGATGCCGAAGATGATACTGATGGAGCCGCTGGCGTTGGGGTTGGTCTTTAAAAGCTCGTTGTACTTCTGCCTTGCCTGTCCGAGGGCCGAGGAGACGGCGGCGCGGATTTCGGTCTGCGAACGACCCGGATCAGCCGCACCCTCGCCGGTTATCTGCACCGGTCCGGCGACCCCGATCTTACCCGTGCGCCCCTGGACCTGGGGACCGCCTGTATCCACCTCCGGAGTTTCGGCGTGGAGCTGCTTCTCCCTCTCCACTTTGAGCTCCGTGCGCTGTTCCTCCAACTGGGAGCGCTCCGCCTCCAGGGAAACGACCAGCCCGACGTTTCCGGCGGCGCTGGCCTGGGCGATGGCCTTGTCTATCTGCGTCAGGCGACTGTCTATGGCCGCCAGACGGTCGTCTATCCCCTTGATCCGCTCCCTGAGCTCGGCGCTCAGCTCCTCGGTTTTCGTCGTTTTGCTTATGAGATCGATGGTGAGCCAGGTTCCCCCGATGGCGACGATAGCGATGATGACGACGACCAGGGTGGTCTGGCGCTTGCGGCGCTTCTTGACCGCCCGCTCCATGTTCATTATCTCGTCGGACTCGGCCTCGAGCTCCTTGGCCCGTCTATCCAGGTCCGCGCGCTGTAAATCGAGCGCGGCGGCCTGCTCCTTGGTCATCTCGGCCTGTTTGGCCAGATCCTCGAGCTCCAGGCGCTCGGCCTCGAGCCTGCGCTGTTCGGAGAGAATCCTCTCGCGCTCGGCCTTCTGCCCCTCGTAGGTGAGGATGGTGGCCGACCCTGACCCGACGGCGTCTATCCAGCTCGTGAAGGCCTCGGTCCGGGCCTTGGTCTTGGACATGTGGAAGATAGAGTTCAGGTGCTCGACGTTCTTGGCATGAACCCAGACCTTCTGGGTGGAGAGGCGGACGTAATCGTCCGGACCCAGCCGGCTCTCGTCTATCCACTTTTTAACCGTCTCCACCGAGACGGGTCCATACTGCCGACCGTCTATCTTCAGGAAGAGTTTCTTTTCCTCGTCGGCCATCTGGGAGCTCTCCTGAGAAATGCCGCTTGCCCTCCGCGGGATAGTCTAGCCCACGTCGCGCCTACGGTCAAGTCCCCGGTTCATACCTCCCTATTCGCGGGGGGCGTTACTTCTTTTCCCATTGTAATACGTATTACGACCCTTCACCGTGCCCACGCGGAGAAATCGCCCCACGCATTTGGGAGGGATGGGGATACGGGGTTCCCGGCTCTCCCTCTCCCCGTGGGGGAAGCATCCGCTTGCGGGTCGGAATGCCGCCCTTAAAAAAGGAGGGCCGTTTTCACGGCCCCCCCACTGGGAATACCCGATCCGGGATATGAGTGCGTCCCGTCCGGGTGCGACCCGGGACGGGTTACTTGGGCGAGAGCACGAACGGCACCGACAGGGTTACCTGACCCTGTACGCCACCGACGGCCCAGCCTCGAACCACGCCCACAATCTCGGACTCCATCTGGGTATTCCCCGTATCGTTCCCCGTCACCGAGACGCTGGAAACCACGCCGTTGGAGAAGGTGACTTTGACGACGACACGACCCTGGAGGTTCGGATTCAGCTTCAGGTACTTCTCGTAGATGGCCTTTATCTGTCCGCCCCTCTGGCGGATGTAGCTGGAAATTTCGCTGATGGCCTCGTTTGAGACATCGACGCCCTTATCCGTCACCGTCGCCCTTGGACTTACCGGCCGGGCCTTGATGATGGTCGGGCCGCCTTCGGTGCCGCCGACCCCGGTACGTCCGATGGTCGGTCCACCTGTGCCTCCCTGTCCGCCACCGGCGAAACCGCCGCCTTCACCGGTCCCGCCGGCTCCGGCGCCTCCGCCCCCAGTCCCGACCGTTCCGCCGACCGAGAACAGGCTCGAGGTGCCTTCGCCGCCGGAAAGCCCCATGACGCCGCCGGCTCCGCCGACAACGTTGGATGTGATGGCGGTGATGAGAAGGTCCGCCGCGCCGCCGCCGGCCGTCAGTCCGGCCGCGCCGACGATGTCCCCGGCCGATGGGCCGTTGCCGCTGCCGCGCCCCTGACCTCCGGTCCCGGTGGATGTGACGTCTGCGACAACCTCTTCACCTTCCCCGGCGCCCAACGCCGAAGGGTCTATGATCACGTCCGACTCCTCGGCGACGAGAATCTGCCGTAGTCGGGGCCGGTCCTCGAGTGCCGCGAAGGGATCGTGGGGATCGACGACGGATTGTAGCCAGCCGAAAACGCCGCCCAACAGCATCGAAGCGGCGAAGAATCCGGCGAAGACCTTGTCCTCCGGCTCGAAAGCGAGACCGGATGTGATGGAGTCGGCCAGCCGGGGCTCACCGGCAATCTGCTGCACCGTCGGGGTGAAGTAGCCGAAGTGAATAGTTATGTCGGAGATGCGAATCTGACCTTTCTTGGACCGCGTCGCCCGGAAGGCGTAGCCGTTTTTGACCCGCGGCAATGAACCGCAGAGCCGCAGATCGCGAAGCGAAAGGGTCGAGTCACCCACGCTGATCTTTCCATCCATGTCCTCGGTTACAGTGAAGTCGTACTCCTCGCCCCGCTGGACGGCCAGCACGTGCCTACGCATGACCGTTGGATCATGCTGCAGCACTATGTCGCAGTCCGGTGCCTGGCCCACGGTGATGGTATCCCGTTCGGGAATCAGGCGTTTTATTATCCTGTCCCCCCGGGAGATCACCAGGCCCAGCACTGGTTTTTCGGATGTTTCTGGCATTTCATTCTCCTTGGCTTACCCTCACTCCTCCCACTTGCCGGTATCCTGGATCGAAGCGAGGGTGATGTTCATGTACCCGGCGCTCGCCGCCGTCGCCACTACTTTCTTGATCAGGCTGAAGTAGTGGTTCTTGTCCGCCAAAACCAGGATTTTCGGCGGCTCCGCCTCACGCCCTGCCGTACGCATGGTTTCCTGAAGCGCCTCGACGCGCGTCTCCATCCTGGCTTTCAGGGGCTTTATCACGATGTCCTTCGAGCTGATCGCCTCGTCGGTGGTTATGACCTCTTCCTCGAGGAAATAGATCGCGTCCGTACCGACGGCGACGCGGTCAACCACGCCGGGGATGCTTTTGGAATCTGACTTCGGCAGCGAAAGTTTGGCCGCCGTTGCCGAAATGTCCCCCTGGGTGGAGAAGGTCTTGAGGAGGAACACCAACACGATGGTCATCATGTCCATCATCGAGGTGATCGGCACACCCTTTTCCTCGACCTTCCTCCTCGCGTGATGCGGCTTGAATTTCAGGAACTTGCTCGGGGTCTGTACACCTGGCATATCTCACCTCCTTTCTTCTTAGGTCAGCGCGGAACCGCTCCACCGAAGATCACGCTGGGAAAAAGGGTCGCGACGTAGGCCTTCTGACCCTTCTCCACGCCGTACTTGGCGGCGTCCTCGTCGGTCTTGACCTCGATGACATTCACGTCGCCACGGACGATGTCCATGAGGTTGATGACCTCGCTGAAGGGGATGGAGTCCTGGATCGCGAGGTAGACCTCCTCGTGGTCCTGGTACTGGGGCATTTTTTTGACTTTCTCCATCAGCACTTCACGGAGCGTTGCGTAGTCGTACGCTCCGCCGATCTTGGGGATCCAGTTTTTTTCGGCACCGGACTTCTCGGGGTAGACCGGCAGTACGCCCTTGTCGTTGGTGATGATGAAACCTTTGTCGGCGCTCATCCCGACCATCAGGATCTTGGTGACCCCACCCATACTACCACCCACTCCGCCCCCGCTGGCCGCGGCTTGGGGAGGTAGGGTGACCTGCAGCGCGACCGTGGTGACGAAAACGGCGCACATCAACAGCAAGGGGATCAACATGGACATCAAGCCCATAATCGGGATGAGGTAGTCATCAGTCGAGGGCTTCTCTTCAACACCCCGCCTGGCCGCACTCGGTCCGAAAGCCATGGCCTATCCTTTCATCTGGGTGATGAGGTTGGTGATCTTCACCGAGAACTCGTCAATATCGTTGATTATCTTCCGCGTTTTGTCCTTGAGCCACGCCGCGGCGGCCAGGGTCGGCACGGCGACCACCAGACCGAACATGGTGGTCAACATGGCGATGGCGATCCCCTCCGACAGGAGCCGGGCCGAGTCCTCCGGGTTCGCCACGGTGATGGCGTCGAACGCCGTCATCAGGCCGGAGATCGTCCCCAGCAGTCCGAGGAGGGTCGCGATCTGCGCCAGCATGTCCAGGTAGCTGGTGCGTTTCTCGAGCCGGGGGATGACCTCGAGGGTCTTGGCGTCGGCCGCCACCTGCATGTCGCGTCCGGAGCCCGAGTGGTGCTTGAGGATTTCACGCAGGATCTGGGCCAGCGCCGCGTTGGTTGTGTTGCACAGGGCGATGGCCCGCTCGATGTTGCGGTTCTGGATCAGCTTCTCCAGCTCGGCGATGAAGGTCTTGGTGTTGATGCTCGACTTGAAGACAATGAAGTAGGTCCGCTCGAGGATGAAGGTCAGGGAGAGCATCGCCACGAAGAGGATGATCCACATGAAGTCCCCGCCGTCGGCGAAGGAGTCAATGAGTCTGTACATGGATTCCTTTCCTCGGTTTGTGGGTTGTTGGGTTCATGGGTTCGGCGGCCTTTCCGGTTAAATCGGAGAATCTCCTTTCTCAGCCGTGGTGGATATGGTTGGTCGCCCTATCGAATACTATAAGTCCTAATCCGTGAGCATGATAATCGCCGCGGCCAGGAGCGCCACGCCCGCCGAACCCGCCAGCCAGTTGGCGTTGAGGGTCTCGGAATTGGCGTCCATGTAGCCGGCGGTTATACCGGAGGCTATGCCCGCGCCCGTGGCCAGCCAGAGGAAGGGGTTGTCAATGGACCGCTGACTCACGGAGATGCCCTCCTCGAACTCCTCCTTGTCAATGGGGTTGAGTATTTGGCTGGCGTACGTCTGGCGCAGCATCACCTTATCGAATTCGGGATCCGTGCGCAGGATGAAGGACATCTGGGACGGCGCCATTCTCCGCCCGAATATCTCGAGTTCCACCACGGCGTCTTTCCGGATCGTCGGTGTTGACCGCTTCGACGGCGAACACGTTGTCACCGACGTCCAGGTATTCCGTCACGTCTATCTGCTCGTAGGTCGTCCAATCATCTTCGTTCTCGGTCGAGTCCTGGTGCACCAGGACGCCGTTGACGTAAAACTGGTAATTGTTGTTGGCCGTTATCCGGACGATGAAATGCTCCTGGATGTCCTTGTCCTCGTCGTTGATGAGGCTGCGCGGCAGACCGAATTCCCGGCGGAAGTAAGCGGTAACCCCGCTACGGGCCCATATCCACTCCGCATCGGCGCCCGGCCACCCGTACACCTGACTCCGGGCGGCGGATAGACCTTCACTGAACGTGCCCAAGACGGCCGTGCTCCAATCGTCGTCGTTGTAGTCCGTCGTCGTCCAGGACGTGCCGTCCTGGCGAGCGTTGGTGACGTGCCAGGCCTGTTTGAGGGCCTCGATCTGCTCCTCGGTGAGGTCTGTGTACTGGGCGCGCACGTTGTCCACCACGATCGGCCCGACAAGAAGGAGGGCGAGAACGGCCAATATCAGACGGGACTTGGCGGTGAACGGCATCTTTTCCTTCCCCGGATTGCGAGTCTCGGCTTACACCGACAAGCCCCGTCGGGCTTGCCGTCCGGTGCAAGTGTCGGTTATATGAGCGTCTTGGGTTTCTTCAGCCGTACTGTTTTCAATGCCATACCTTACGGTTCCACGCCGGATGCAATCAACTTTCACCTAAGGGTCCACACTCTCTTACGCTCGGGAAACGAAGTAGTGCCCGCGGCGGAACGAGCGATTTCATTTTAATCACCCGGTTCGGTTGTGCCTTCGGTCGTTGTATCCTCAACGGGTGCGGCTTCGCTTTCGTCTGTGGTCGTTTCGGCGGCATCCGGCGGGGTCTCCACGGGCGTCTCCTCGATGATGGGCGTTTCCTCGACAGGCGTCTCCTCTACGGGCGTCTCCTCGATGAGGGGTGTTTCCTCGACAGGCGTCTCCTCCACGGGCGTTTCCTCGATGATGGGAGTCTCCTCGATGGGCGTTTCCTCGATAATCACGGGTTCCGGAGCCATGGC
>JAPLSK010000304.1 GCA_026398675.1 bacterium
ACCCCCATCCCCTCTCCCACAGGGAGAGGGGGGCCGCGGGCCGACCTTAAGGTCGGCCCCTACGAGGGTGACACACTATCCAATCAGACTACGTAGGTCGGGGGCTCTGTACCCCGCACGTTTGCCCCTCACCCCGACCCGTAGGCGAGCCGCTCCCACGGGGAGAGGGGGGACCACGGGCGACCGTGGACGATCACCCCTACGGCTCGGGGCGGCGTTTGGCTAGTAGAAGAAGTTCCGCGCCAGGTCCAGGAAATCCTGGTCCAGCCTCTTCGTCACGCTCACCGCGTCGGTTATCTCCACCGGGACGATGGCGTTGCCGGCCAGGGCGACCATGTAGCCGAACTTCTTGGCGGCGATCAAGTCCACGGCGGCCGCGCCGAAACGGGTGCCCAGGATGCGGTCGTAGGCGCAGGGGGTGCCGCCGCGCTGGAGGTGCGAGAGGACCACGTGGCGGGTCAGGTCCCCCGCCTTGCGGCCGAACTCGGGCGCCAGCGCCTGGCCCACCGCCTTCGACAGCTCGAACCCGATCCCGCCCAGGTAGACGTGACCGAACTCGTCCTTGGGCAGGTCCTTCTGGTACACCTCCCGCCCCTGCCACTCGGCCCCCTCGGCCACCACCACCACGGCGTAGCGGTACCCCGCCTCCCACCGGCGCCGGAGGCTCCACAGGACCTCGTCCAGGCTGAAGGCCCCCTCGGGGGTGAGGATGTAGTCCGCCGCGCCGGCCGCGCCGCCGTAGCCGGCAATCCACCCCGCGTGCCGGCCCATGGCCTCCACGATGAAGATGCGCTCGTGGCTCTTGGCGGTGGTCCGCAGGTCGTCCAGGGCGCACATCACCCGCTCGATGGCGGTCCAGAAGCCGAAGGTGAAGTCGGTGCCGGAGAGGTCGTTGTCAATGGTCTTCGGCGCGCCGACCATGGGCAGCCCGCGGTCGGAGAAATTTCGCGCCACCCCCAGGGTGTCGTCGCCGCCAATGGCCAGAAGGGCGCCCAGCCCCAGCTCGCCAAAATTCCGCTCGCAGGCCGGAACCTCTTCCTCGGCGTTCTTGCCGAAGGGGTTGGTGCGGCTGGAACCCAGAATCGTCCCGCCGAGGGGCAGTATCTCCTCCACCTCGGCGAGGCCCAGGGGGACGGTGTCGCGGTGGACCAGCCCCAGCCAGCCTTTTCGTATCCCCAGGAACTCGTAGTCGTGGACGGTGACGCCGCGGCGGACGGCGGCCCGGATGACGGCGTTCAGGCCGGGGCAGTCGCCCCCGCCGGTGAGGATGCCGACGCGCATCTTGGCCAAATTCACACCCCCGGTTGCGGGTCAATGCCCTCTGACGGGTACAAGGATACCGAGGCCCTCCGGGGGCGTCAAGGCCTCACCCCCGGGCGGCCTCACGGAAGTACTCGGCATAGCGTCCGGCGATGACGGGCAGGCTGAACAGACGGGCTCTCTCCCGCCCCCGACCCGCCAGGTCGTCGCGCAGGTCGGGCTCCGATTCGAGCCTCTCGATAAGCTCCGCCAGCTCGGTGTATTTACCCGGCGTGAAGTACAGCCCGGCGTCCCCCACCACCTCGGGGATACCGCCCGTCGGCGTGGTGATGACTGGTTTACCGCACGCCATGGCCTCCAGGGCCGCCATCCCGAACTGCTCCTGCCAGCGCGGCGCGGGCAGGGAGGGTTGGACCAGGCAGTCCACACTGCGTAGGAGTGCGGGCACCCGGTCGTGGGGAAAACCGCCGATCAGTCGTACCGCGTCGCCCAGACCGTACAGGCTGATTAACCGGCGCAGCCAACCCCCGTCCTCACCGGTGCCGACCACCGCGGCGGAAACCCGCACGCCCCGGAGCCGCAGGGCCTGGACGGCGTGGATCAGGTCCCGCTGCCCCTTCTCCCAGGTGAGGCGACCCAGGATCAGCAGCAAAAAGCTTTCCGGGTCGGCGGCCAGTTCACTCCTGAGCGACGGGTCGGCTTCACCGGGATGGAAACGCTCCAGGTCCACGGCGTTCCCGCCCACCCGAATCCGCTTCTCCTCGATGCCCTCCTGCCGGCAGAGCTGGGCCGAGTACCGGCTGACGGCGATGAAAAGGCCCGCCCCGCGGCGCGTCTCCTCGATGAAAGCGCGGGCCTTCGGCTTGTAACCCCAGATGTGGGGGATGTTCTCGTGGACCGTCACCACCACCGGCGGCGCCAGGCCTCGGCGGTGGGCGCGGACGCACTGCCAGGTGAAGGGGTAGTGGATTTCAGCCGAACGGATCAGATCGAAGTCCGTCAGGTGGCGTTCCAGCCCATAGCAGTACTCGCGCTCGAAGCTCCGGCTTACGAGGAGGTTTCTGAGCCACAGGCCGCTCACCACGTCCCCGATGCTCGCGGTGCCGCGCAAACGGATCAGCCCGAGCGGGAAGCCCTCGGGAGTGGGGAACCGGTTGTCGCGGCGGAGAATGCAACTCTGCTGGAACCCCGACTCCTCCAGGGGGAGGAACTTGGCCATCAGCCAGGTCGAGAGGAGATCGCCGCGGACGTGCAGAAGTTTCAGCGGTTGGGTCATCGGTTTATCGTCGGTTCGCCGGTCTGCGGGTTGAGGTGGGAGAGGATCGGGCGGTTGCAATCCTCGGTATGTGCGAGCAGGTGCTCCACCAGGGCCCGGGCCACGAGGAGCCGGTTACGGGCGCGCAGGCACAGCACGGCGTCGTGGTTCGAGCTGCAGACGAGGAAGGGAACCTGCTCCGTGAGCTTCTCCAGCTCGGTCCGGCACATTCCTAAAAGCTCCACCTCGACCCGGAACCCGGCGGACCGCCCCCCGGCGTAAGCGTCCATCACCCGCCGCATCCGCTGCTCGATGTCGTTGGGGTCCACCCCGTCGCCCACGCGGGAGAGGCGGAGGAGCGGCTCCTCGACCCTGCGGCTCTCCGAGACCAGCCACTCCTCGTCGAGCTCGGCGCATTCCAGGCGCTCCAGGTCGCCCGCGATGGTCTCTCCGGCGAGGAGCGCCTCGGCGAAAACCCCGACGACGCCCTTCCCCGACGTCCCCCCCGCCGTCTCCCCGGCGGCGTAGAGACCGGTCAGGGCGGTGCGCCGGTCCGGGTCCACGGCCACGCCGCCCGGCGAGTCCAGCCCACCCACGGCGGGCTCGGACAGGGCGATTTCCAAAGGCTCGTCCCTGGGCGACACCCCCTCGGCCACCCAGCCCAGCGCGGCGACGGGGTGACTCTCCAGGTAGCGGGCGACGATCCGTTTCGCCTCCCCGGCCGACAGGCCGGTGGTTTCGACGCGGCAGGGTCCGAGACCCGCGTTCTCCGCCGCTAGCACCGCCGAGGCCAGGCCGTCCGCCCCCGCAAAGGGCAGCGCCTCGCCCCGCGCGTTGAAGACCGGCAGGCCGTACTCCTCGACCAGAATCTCCACCGGCGCCCGGGAACCGGCCAGGACGACGGTCTGGGAGCGGTGCTCCAGCCCGGTGAGCTCCACCCCGGCCCGCAGGGCCAGGGCCGGACCCGAGCCGTCGTTGAAGGGCGACGCCGCGGCGCGGTGGGGGCTCGATTCCGCCAGGGGGGAGCGGTAGAGGCCCTCCGTCGCCCCGGCGGCCAAGAGCACCGCCCGGGCGCCGATGACGTGAAAGACGCCGCTGCGGACGTGGAAACCGGTGGCGCCCGCAACCCGCTTGCCGGTCACGCAGAGACCGGTGGCGGCGACGTGCTCGAGGGTGTCCACCCCGGCCTCGGCCAGTCCGTGGGCCAGGAGCGGCTTCAGGTCCCCGCCGCGGCAGGGAACGCCCCAGCGCCCGGCCCGCGCGGGCTCGGAATCCTTCATCTCAACGGGCAGCCCCAACCGGATCAGGCGGTCGAGCACCTCGGCGCTCCGCTCCAGCAGGGGCCGGACCATCGCCCCTTCCACCAGGCCGCGCCCTATCGTCTCCAGGTGGGCGAGGAAGGACTCGGCGGACTCGTCGTGGTGGAGGCAGGGGGAGAGGACGGCCAGACCGGGGCCGAGTCGGCCGGAGCGCTCGAGGGCGGCCTGCTCCAGGAGGACGACCCGCAGGCCGGGCTCGAGCTCCTTCAAACGGAGCGCGGCCAGGCAGCCCGCGGCCCCGCCACCGAGGACCAAAACGTCGCATTCCGCGCGGATGAAATCGGCCATGTTGACGCCCCGGGAATCCCTGGTCAAGATAAATCCCGTCGCTATCATATTGCAGGGGGTTAGTCTGCGTCAAGGTGGGCGCACAAGGTCCGCTAATCGCACAGGGTGGTGTCCACACCCTCCCGCGGAT
>JAPLSK010000305.1 GCA_026398675.1 bacterium
CCCCGCCCTCTCCCTAAAAGGGAGAGGGGGCCGCTTTGCCCATCACACCCGCCCGCTGTTTAACACACCGCCGCGCCCCCCCGCCGTGACACCCCTTTTCACGACGCCTGTGATATGCTTTTAGGCTCGCACGGATAACCCCACCCAAAGGAGAGGCAGTTCCATGCGCGTCTTCATCGTCGTCACCCACCCGCCCTACGGGAACGAGACCACCCGGTCGGCTCTGCGCGTCGCCCGGCGGCTACGGAAAGACCCGGACACCGAGCTGGCGCTCTTTCTGATGGCCGACTCCGTTTACTGCGCCCGCAAAGGGGAAGCCAACGCCGAGGGTGTATACAACCCCGAGCTGGGCCTCGTCTACTCGGCGCCGCAGATGCTGGCCGCCATCATGGACACCGCGGAGGTCTTCGCCTGCGGTACCTGCATGGGCGAGCGCGGCTTCAAGGAGGACGAGCTCCTCGAGGGCGTCCACGTCGGCACCCTGGACGTTATCGCCGAGTACACCGCCAAGGCGGACAAAGTCCTAACCTTCTGAACCTCAGCGCCTCGGGGGACGCAGGCCGGCGATCCCCGCCATCAGCCGCACCACCCAGGTGGTGAACTCGTTGGGCGCGTAGCGCTTGAAGAACATCGAGAGCCCGGCGAAGCCCCCGCTCGTCCAGTGGAGGCCGGGGCTGCGGGCGCTTATCGCCCGGCGGATGGTGCGCGCCGCGACCCGCGGGTCCGCCGCCTGTCGGCCGTGGGCCATCTCGGCGAAGCGTTTCGGGACGATGCGCAGGAGATCGGCGTAGGGCGAATCGGGTCCGTCGCTCCACTTAGACGGACGCTTGAGCGAGGCGCCGGCGAACTCGGTCCTCGTGGAGTACGGCTCGATACTGACCGCCCGGATGCCCAGCGGTCGCAGCTCCAGCCGCCACTCCTCCACCAGGCCGATAAGGGTGAACTTGGTCGCCGAGTAGAGGCCCATGAGGGGGTATCCCGCCCGGCCCGCCGTGGAGCCGACCACCACCAGCGTCCGCCTGCGCGAGCCGTCGGCCCGCATGAGCGGCAGGAAGGCCCGCGTCACCCGCAGCACGCCGAAGACGTTGGTGTCGAACTGGTCGAGAATCTCCGCGTCGGAGAAGTCCTCCAGGACGCCCAGGTAGGCGAAACCGGCGTTGTTGACCAGATTGGTCAGGCGCCCGTCCACGGCGCGGACGCGCTCCGCCGCGGCGGCGATGGTCGCCGGGTCGGTCAGGTCCAGCGGGAGGAGCTCGACCTCCACCCCGGCCGCGGCGCAGGCCGCCAGGAGCGGCCCCTTCTTCCCCAGGTCGCGCATCGTCGCGTAGACCTTATGCCCCGCCCGGGCGAGCTCCACCGCCGTCGCCAGGCCGATTCCCGACGAGCAGCCGGTCACCAGGGTCACGGGTCGCTCCATCCTTGACCTCCCTCGAATCGCCTTGACACCCCCGGAAACGGGCCATATAATGCCCTCGGCTGCACGTCCGAGGCGTTTTTTAATTTATTATTAAGGAGACCGGACCGATGGCGCTCTATCGCATGGTCGGCGGGAAGATACACCGCGCCACGGTGACCGAAAAAGAGCTGGACTACGAGGGCTCGATAGCCGTGGACCCCGAGCTTTACGAACGGGCGGGCTTTCGGCCCGGGGAGCTCTTGCAGGTTTACAACCTGGCCAACGGCGCCCGCTTCGAGACGTATTTGATCGCCGCGCCGCGCGGCTCGGGGATGGTGAGCGTCCGCGGCGCCGCCGCCCACCTGGCCGCCGTCGGCGACAAGCTCATCATCGTCAACGTCCTCATGCTGGACCCCTCCGAGCTCGAAGGCCACCGGCTCCGGGTGGTCCGGGTGGACGAGCGCAACCGTCCGGTGGAGGATACCAAAGCCTGACCCGCCGCGCCAGCGGGTCCAGGCGGGGCCCGACCCCGCCTTTTTTTTAATGAAGAAACCGACGGACAGCCACCCCGACCTGCCCGACCTGACCTGGATAATCCCCGGTGAGCTGGCGGCCATGTCGCGGCCCGGGTCGGGCGTGGGGCTGGCCCGCGAGCTCCGGGCGCTCCGCGAGCTGGGCATCCGGCGGATTCTCACCCTCGCCGAGCATCCGCTGGGTGTGGGCCTGGGCCGCCTCCCCTTCTCGAAGCTCCACCACCTGCCCATCGAGGACTTCACCGCCCCGGCGCAGGGGATCCTGGACTGGGCGGTGGAGCTGATTGACGAGGCCCGACGCGCCGGCGAGCCGATTCTGGTCCACTGCTACATGGGACTGGGGCGGACCGGGATGGTTCTCGCCTGCTACTTCGTCCACCAGGGGCTGACCGCCGAGGAGGCCATGGAGCACGTCCGGAGCCTGCGGCCGGGCTCCGTGGAGAGTCGCGAGCAGGTGGAGTCCGTCCGGGAGTTCGAGTCCCGCCGCGCGGGCAAGTGAACCGTCCCTTCCCCCCTTTGGGGGGAAGCTCGCCTACGGGTTAGGGTGAGTGTCGGGGTTGGGAATGGTGAAAGCGGCGGGGTTGGGAAACCCCGCCCTACGTCATCGCA
>JAPLSK010000306.1 GCA_026398675.1 bacterium
ACCCCGGCCCACGCCTCGCTGCGATGACGTAGGGCGGCCCCTCTGCGGGCCGCCGCAATCTTCCCCACACCCAAAACCACACCCCAGAGGGGAGAGGGGGGTTGGCTGCCCTCACCCCGGCCCCGTCGGCGCGCCTCTCCCACAGGGAGGGGGAGACCGCCGCGGTTCGACCCTCACCCTAGCCCGTAGGCGAGCCTCCCCCCAAAGGGGGGAGGGGAAACATCACTTCTTGTACTTCTTCTTCCGGCTCGCCCGACCGCGCTGCTGGGGCGGGATGTACTTGAGCCAGTGGGGCTCGCCTTCCGCGGGGGGTAGCTTCCGGCCGCGAGCCGCCTTCTTCTCGGGTATTTTCCCCGCCGGGTCCAGGTCCAGCCGCAGCGCCGCCAGGTCAACCTTCACCACCTGCACCTGGAGCTTGTCGCCCAGCCGGTAGGTGTTGCCGGTGTTCCGCCCCACGAGCTGGTCCGGCGACTCCTGGAAGCTGTAGTAGTCGTCTCCCAGCTTCGCCACGTGGACCAGCCCCTCGATCAAGAGGTCGTTCAGCTCGACGAAGACGCCCTTGGCGATCACCCCGGTGATGGTCCCGGCGAAAACTTCGCCTAAATGCCCGGCGAGGTACTCCAGCTTCTTGAACTCGTCCGCCTCGCGCTCGGCCTCCTCGGCCAGCTCCTCCGTGGCCGAGGTGTGCTTGGCGATTTCCCCGAGCTGGATCCGGTCGTAGGGCGGCCCGTCGCCGACGTGGAGCGCCTTCAAGAGCCGGTGCACCACCAGGTCCGGGTAGCGCCGGATGGGGCTGGTGAAGTGCGTGTAGCAACCCGAGGCCAGCCCGAAGTGCCCGACGTTCTTCGGCGAGTACACCGCCCGCTGGAGGCTCCGCAGCAGCATGAACTTGATGAGCCGCTCGAGCGGCTTGCCCTCGGCGGCCTTGACCAGACGCTGCATCACCCGTGGGTCGGCGAGCTCGTCGCCGGAGAAGTCCATCTGCAGAAACTTCAACGACTTGGACAGGTGCTGGAGCGCGCGGGGGTCCGGTTTGTCGTGGATGCGGTAGAGCGCCGGCCCCTTGGCGTCGGTGAGGAGCTTCGCCACCGCCTCATTGGCCAAAAGCATGAACTCCTCGATGAGCTGATGGGTGCGCAGGCGCTCCTTGACCCGAATCTCCAGCGTCTTGCCGGTGGCCTCGTCCAGTATCAGCTTCGCCTCGGGCTGGTCCAGGTCTATGGCCCCGCGGTCCAGGCGCCTCTGGTAGAGGACCTTCGCCAGGGCGTCCATGCGCCGCAATCGGTCGGCCAGCTCGTCCAGCTCCGCCTGAGTCCTGCCTTGGCCAAACTCCTGCACGTCGGGGGTTTTTTTGCCGTCGATCAAATCCTGGGCCAGCTCGTACCACAGCCGGTGCCGGGAGTTTATCGCGGAGGGCGTCGCCTCCACCGCCGTTATCTCCCCCTTGGCGTTGAGGTCGGCGATGACGCTCACCGTGCGCTTGAGCTCGCCGGGCCGCAGGGAGCAGACGAAATTGGAGAGCCGCTCGGGGAGCATGGGCAGCACCCGGTCGGGGAGATAAACGCTGTTGCCGCGCAGGAAGGCCTCCTCGTCCAGCTCCGTGCCGGGGACCACGTAATTCGACACGTCGGCGATGTGAACCCCGAGCCGCCAACCGCCGTCTTTCTCCTCCAGGCTTATCGCGTCGTCGAAGTCCTTGGCGTCCACGGGGTCTATGGTGATGATGTATTCCCCGGAGAGGTTGCGCCGCCGGGTCCACTCCTCGTCGGCGATGGCCGGGTCGCACCGCTCGGCCTCGGTCTCGACCTCGGGGGGGAACTCGTCGGGGAGCTCGAACTTGCGGACGATGGCCAGGATGTCCACGCCGGGGTCGTCGGGGTCGCCCAGGACCTCGACCACCTTGCCCACGGGGATCTCGCGGGGGGCCTCCCAGTCCAGGACCTGGGCCACCACGA
>JAPLSK010000307.1 GCA_026398675.1 bacterium
GGGGGGTATCCCGGCGCGGACCTCGACAGCACCTACCTGGGGTTCACCGATCCCGGCTCCTTCGAGTGGATTGACGCCGCCGTCGCCCTGTCCACCAGCACCTTCTACATCGCCTTCGAGCAGATCGGCGATTACCCGGACTGCGACTCGGTGGCCGTGGACGCCGAGGCGGGCTCGCACAACTGGACCGGCTATGGGGGAGACTGGTCCAAGACGACCCTCTTCGGCGATTTCATGCTCCGCTGCTACTGGGAGGACGGTACCGGCGGGGACTTCCTTCCGCCCGAGGTGACCGGCCTGAACCCCGCCGACGGTGCCGTGGACGTCCCCGTGGACACCACGATTATCTTCCACGTGGTGGATGACGTTTCCGGAGTGGACGTGGCGACCATCGAGCTCACCGCCCAGGACGCGTCCAGGGGGCCTCTCAAATTCAAGCTGGCCCTCAACGCCGGCGGTCCCTCCCCGACCGGCGTGATATCCGGCGACCTGCACGTTGACGACGCGGACCTCCTCGACGTAGTCTGCACCTTCACTCCCGACAGCGACCTCCCCTACGCCGACGCCATCACCTGCACCGTGGCCGCCGGCCTGGCCGATATACAGGGCAACGAAACCAGCCAGGACATCGTCTGGGATTTCACGACCGAGGACGAACCCGGCGAGGATTACCTCCCGCCCGAGGTGACCGGCCTGAACCCCGCCGACGGCGCCGAGGGCGTGCCCGTGGTAACGAAAATCATCTTCCGCGTCGTGGACGACATCTCCGGCGTGGACGTGGAGACCATCAAGTTCGCCGCCCAGGACACCTCGAAGAACGCCCACAATTTCGCCTTGGCCTTCAGCGTCGGCGGTCCCTCCCCGACCGGCGTCATCTCCGGGGTCCTGTACATTGACGACATAGACCCCCTCGACGTCCTCTGCAAATTCACCCCCGATTCGGACCTGCCCTACGCCGACACCATCACCTGCACCGTGGCCGCCGGGCTGGCCGACGCGCTGGGCAACGAAACCCTCCAGGACATCGTCTGGAGTTTCAGGACCGAGAACAAGCCGGGGGTGCAGAACTGCACCTGGGGCGAGATAAAGGCGCTGTACTAGAAGATTTCAAGCCGTAAGAGGGGCGCCTGCAAAACCGCTCCCATGAACGCATTTTGGAGGACACATCTTGCCGATATTCATTTTCTATGCTATATCTAGATGTAGCGTAGTCGAATAGATGCTCTTTCAACCACGGGAGGAGGATCATGCGAAAGGTGTTCCTTGCCATCGTCGTACTGGTCATGGGCGCCGCGGCCTATCCCCCGGCTCTGTCCACCACCGGACCGCCCATCAACGCCCACCCCGGCCCGCCGACGGAGTCAGAGTTCTACTGGGACGACGGCGTACTATCCAGCGGCTGGACGTGGTACAGCGGCGGCAACTACTGGGCGGTGGATTTCGACGACGAGAAGACCGGCGGAGTCGCCGACGGTCTGGTCACCGCCTACGGGGCCGTGACCTACCCGAACTGGCCCGACTCCACCTACCAGGGCTGCTACATGCACGTGTTCGGCGACGATGGGGGGTATCCCGGCGCGGACCTCGACAGCACCTACCTGGGGTTCACCGGGAGCGGCTCCTTCGAGTGGGTCGAGACCTCGGTTCTCCTAAGCACCAGCACCTTCTACATCGCCTTCGAACAGATCGGCGGTACCTCGCACTGTGACTCGGTGGGCGTGGACGCGGCGGCCGGCACGCACAACTGGACCGGCTATGGGGGCGCCTGGGGTAGCATCTCGATTTTCAGTGACTTCATGCTCCGCTGCTACTGGGATGACGAACCCGCCGGGGACTTCCACCCGCCCGAGGTGACCGGCATGGACCCCGATGACGGCGAGGTTGACGTGCACGTGGACACGACAATCGTCTTCCACGTCGTGGACGATGTTTCCGGGGTGGACGTGGCGACCATCGAGCTCACCGTGGAGGACACCTCACGGGGTCCCGTGCACGTCAATCTGTCCTACAACACCGACGGGCCTTCCCCGACCGGCGTGATATCGGGGGTCCTGTACATTGACGACACTGACCCCCTCGACGTCGTCTGCATCTTCATCCCCGATGACGACCTGCCCTACGCCGACGCCATCACCTGCACCGTGGCCGCCGGGCTGGCCGATATACAGGGCAACGAAACCAGCCAGGACTTCGTATGGGATTTCACGACCGAGGACGCCCCCGGGGTGCAAAACAGCACCTGGGGCGAGATCAAGGCGCTGTACTGACCCGCGGATCGCGTTGAAAAAGCATCCCTTACCGGGATGCTTTCCTTTTGGTGGCGGAGAAGGGACTCGAACCCTTGACTCCACGGATATGAGCCGTGTGCTCTAACCGTCTGAGCTACTCCGCCAAGCCAGTGGCTTGTGCCTGTCCCGCGGGGAACGGGTATTTTAGTTCTCTAATCGTCGCCGCGCGCTAATCCCATTAGACTAATTAACGTTTAAGAGCTTGAAGCTCGACACTGTTCCGCCTGTCCCCTCTCCCCTTTGGGGAGGAGCAGTCGCCCACGGGCTAGGGTGAGGGGCAAGCTTGAAGCTCGACACTGTCCCGCCTGTCCCCTTTCCCCTTTGGGGAGGAGCAGTCGCTCACGGGCTAGGGTGAGGGGCAAGCTTGAAGCTCGACACTGTTCCGCCTGTCCCCTTTCCCCTTTGGGGAGGAACAGTCGCCCACGGGCTAGGGTGAGGGGCAAGCTTGAAGCTCGACACCGCCCCGCAGCAGGCGGCATTATACCGCCAAGGGCGCCCCCAAGGCAACCCTAGTCGCCGCGCGGTTTCCAGGTGACCGCCCGGCGGCCGGTCCAATACTTGAGCACCCCGACCAGTTGCGCCGCGAAGAGGCTCACCATGAAGAAGGGGGCGCACAGGGCGCCGGGGAGCCGGTCGTGCCCGATCCAGCCCACCAGGGCCAGGAAGTAGAAGAGCGCCTGCCCCATCGCCAGCCAGAAATAAAAGCCCCCGGCGAGGGCCGCCGCGGCACCCGCTCCCAGCATGGCGAGCATGAAGAAGGGCGTCATCTCGCGCAGCTTTTTGCGCATGAAGAAGTGCAGGTTGTAGATGAAGTGGCGCCTCCACGGCAGGATGCGCGAGATGTGCCGGAAGACGCTCATCCGCAGGACGGACAGCCGTGCCTCGCGCTTGAACCCGCCCTCGATCTGCGACTGGGTGTACTCCCAGGCTCTCGCTTGGGAGTTGACCAGCGTCCGTTTCCCCTCGGCCCAGGCCGTCGCACCCAGGAGCGTGTCGGGCGAGACCTCGGGCGGCGAGGGGCGGTAGAGCTCCCGGCGGAGGGCCATGTGCCCGCCCTGGACGAAGAGGCAGGTGGCGACCATCCCCTCCCAGATTTTGAGCCGGTCCTCGTAGCGCCGTAGGAAGCTGTTGCCGTAGGCGGTGCCTGTCTCTTCGCCCTCGGGCGGCCGCTGGACCAGGTTGCCGCTCACGCACCCGACCTCGGGGTCGGCGAAGAACTCGGCGAAACGCTTGAGCGCGTCGGGCTCGAAGCGCACGTTGGCGTCGGAGTAGACGATTATCTCGCCCCGGCACGTCGGCGAGAGGGCGTTCATCACCTGGGTCTTGCCCCGGTTCTCGGCGAAGGCCTCTATCCTGAAGCGCGGGAATCCCGGCCTCGGCTCGACCATGCCCTTCTCCTCCAGGCAGGCGCGGGCGACCTCCACGGTGCCGTCGCCGGAGCCGTCGTCGGCGATGAGGACCTCGAGCTTCTCCGCCGGGTAATCCAGGGCGAGGATGTTTTCAATCTTCGCCCGGATGTTGCCCGCCTCGTTGTGGCAGGGGATGAAGACGGTGCAGGTGGGCCGGTAGTCCGGGTCGTCCTTGGGGAGGCGGCGGATGATTTTCGCGAGGACCGCCAGAAGGAGGGGGTAGGCGAAGTAGAGGAGCCCCATCACCCCGAAGGCCGTCCAGAAGATGATTATCACCGCCGTCATCGCCCTTCACTCCCTTTGGGGGAAAAGATTATAGCGGACCGGGGTCACGAGGTAAAGGGACCGCCGATTTGTACCGGGCCGCCCCGTGAAGCTATACTTGGGGCGCCCCCGAGCCCCGGCGGACGATGCCCCTCGCGCTCCTCACCCTTTTGATTCTCGCCGCCGCCGCGCCGGCCGCGGACGCTGTTGTTCCACTTACCGAGGCGCCCGACGAATCCGGGGGTATCCCCATCCTCATGTACCACCACGTCTCCGCCGCGCTGGACTCTATCTACAACGTGCCGCCGGCGGTTTTCTACAACCAGCTCCTCCAGCTCTACGAGGCGGGCTTCGTCTTGATCTCCCTACGGGACTACTACGAGGACACGTTCCGGGTCCCCGCCGGCCGCAAGCCGCTCATTCTCACCTTCGACGACGGCCACGCGGATAACTTCCGCCTCCTCCCGGACGGCTCGATAGACCCCGACTGCGCTGTGGGCGTCCTCGAGGCCTTCGGCCGGGAGCACCCCGACTTCGGGCGGACGGCGGTCTTCTTCCTGAACGCCGGCGTGTGGGTCGTCCCCTTCGGCGACGCGGCCACGGCGGGGGACAAGCTCCGGTGGCTCATGGAGAACGGCTACGAGGTCGGCAACCACACCGCGGACCACGTGAACCTGCGCCGCTGCGACCCTTACCAGGTGCGGCGGCAAATCGGCTTATGCCAGGCGGCGCTCTACGACCTGTGCCCCGAGCTCGTGGGGCGCGTCCGTTTATTCGCCTACCCCTACGGCCGGACGCCCAAGAACCCCGAGGGCATCAAGGCCGTCGAGGCCGGCCGCTTCGACGGGGTGGACTACTGGATGGACCTCGCGTTTGTGACCTGGGACAACCTGGCGCCCAGTCCCGCCGATTCGACCTTCCTTCAGCAGCGCCTCGCCATGCCCCGCATCGAAATGCACACGCGCGAGGGCGGCAACGGCCACACCCCGCGCTGGGTGGCGCACCACGGAAATCTCTACGTCTCCGACGGCGCGCCGGGCAGCCTCCCGCCGGCCGATACGGACGATTAGCCCCCCCCTTCTCACGCCGCAAATCCGCCCCCTACTGCAGATAGCCCAGGGCGCGCAGCTTCTCCAATTGGGCAGGGTCCACGGTCTCACCACCCTTTACCGCGCCGAGGCGCTCGGAGAGGGCTTCGTTCCCCGCATGCCACTCGTCCAGCAGAAGCTCCATCCGCTCCGCCAGCTCCCGGTGCCCGACCAGCGCGTTGGCGGGGTGGGCGGGGTAGTCCAGGTACAGCTCGCGGACGCCCGACGTCCGGTTGACGAAGAGCGCGATCCCCCCGCGGACCACGAAGTCGGAATCGAAGGACCGGCCTTGCTCGTTCAGGCAGCGCTGGGCGAAGACCGCCCGGTCCCGCGGAACGGGCTCGAAGAGGCTCCGGCCGTCACCCGGTTCCTTCTCACCCTCCAGGCCCAGGCCGGCGAGGACGGTGGGGAAAATGTCGCAGAGCGAGACCGGCTCGACGACCCGCCCTCCACCCTTCAGCCGAACGGGCCAGTAGACGACCAGCGGCACGTGGGTCAGCTCGTCCTGGAGGTTCACCCCCGAATGGGTCAGGGCGCCGTGCTCCATAAACTCCTCCCCGTGGTCGGCCAGGAAGATGAACGCGGTGTTCTCCCAGAGCCCCCGGTCGTCCGCGATGTCCAGCGCCCGCCCGAGCCACTCGTCCACCAGCCGCGCCTCGCCCTCGTAGAGCCGCTTCAGTTGGGCCAGGTCCTCCCCGGTCAGCTCGTCGGCGTGGTCGCGGAAGTCCAGACTCTGTGTCGCGTAGGGCCCCTCGTAGCCCGTCTTCGGGAGGAATCGCTCCGGCGGGCGGTAGGGCGCGTGGGGGTCGAAGAGGTGGATGTAGAGGAACGTACCGCCGGCGGGGTCGAGGGCGCGGAGCATATCGAGGGCGTCGCGGGGCCCCAGGGCGGCGGCGCCCTCGGGATCGAGGTCCGTCAGAAGCTGGTTCACTCCGAAGGCGATCTCGTTGTAGATGGAATCCTCGGTAGCCCCGAGGAAGCCCTGGCCGTAGAAGTTCTCGTCGTAGGAGAGGTATCGGTCGAACCCGCGGTCGAAGGCTCGGCCTACGCCCGCCCTGGGGGAAAGAAGCGGGTTGCCGATCATGGCCCAGGTGCGGTAGCCGGCGTCCGCCAGCCGCTCCGGCAGGTACGAAAGCCGGGGCAGGCAGGAAACGAAGGAGTCCATGCCGGTCACCTCGGGGGCCAGGCCGGTGAAAAGGGAGGTCACGGCGGGGATGGTCCAGCTCGAAGTCGAGAAGCACCGCTCGAAGGTCACCCCGCGCGCGGCCAGCCGCTCCAGGTTCGGCGTCGGCACCTCTCCCCCGTAGAGCGAGGTGACGTCGGCCCGCAGGGCGTCGGACAGGATGACCACCACGTTGGGGCCGGGCGGGACGGAATTCCCAGGGTCGTTGGGAACGAAGAGGCCCTGGAAGACGAAGGCGAAAAGAAACCACAGGAGGGCGGAGCCGGAGAGCACGTACCCGGCGATGCGGGAGACATTGTCTATGACGGCGCCGCCGACTCTCTCCGCTCGGAGGGCGGCCCAGACGAAGCCGACGCCCAGGAGGAGCTTCACCGCGTAACCCACGGCGAAGAGGTTGCGGGTGAATATTTCCGACGGGGGCCAGGGGAGCCCCAGAACGGCGAAGGCGGTGACCGCCACGGCGACGACGCCCACCGTCCTCCGGGGTCCAGAGTCCAGGCGGAGAAGCCCGGCGGCGAGCGTGCACAGGGCGCCGACTACGAGGCCCGCGACGAATCCCACGGCGGGGTGGAAGAAGAGCGCGGCCGAGAGGTTGCGCAGGACGCCCCAAAAACCGCCCACGACGGGCTCCCACCCGGGGGTGGAGCCGGTGGAGACCCAATTCGCGACGTAGAAGAACGCTACGTGAACGTAGGCGGCCAGGGCGCCGAGGAGCGCCAGCCGCAGGGTCTCCCGGAAAAAAACCCGGGGCTCTGTACCGGGCGTGGACATCGTGGGACGTAGGAGACAAGGGGTTTAAACCCCTTGCCCTTCAATTGGTTGTTATACCGGAGGCTCCCGCTCCCGCGCACCGGCCGGTAGTGACGGGAGGGGTATTCTCCCGCCGCCGGTAACGTGGACGGGCCCGGATGCGCATCGCAGCTTAAAAAAGATGATAGCAGAACGACCCGGGACCGGCAAGGACGACGCCCTCCCCCGCCTCCCGCCGCGCCGTTTCGCCGGGGCGTAGCTCGGTTCGCCGGGGGCGTAGCTCGCTTCGCTCGGTTCGCTCGGTTCCGGTCCGATTACCGGGCGCTTTGTCGCCGTTGGATGCTGAGGCAAGGGGTTTAAACCCCTTGTCTTCCGCGTGATTACTTGAATAAGACGGTTTTCTCTGCTAACTTTGTCCCGCCCCTCCACCCCCGGACCCATGACCGACCCGTCACCCTGGATCATCGCCCGACGTTACCAGGTCCGGCGCGAGCTCGGCCGGGGTGGGATGGGCCGCGTCTTCGAGGTCCTCGACCTCGTGGAGAACCGCCAGCCCCGGGCCCTCAAACTCCTGCGCGCCGACCAGGTCGCCGAGCAACCGCGCCCGGAGGGAAATATCCACCTGCTGGAGAGCCTGCGCGGCGAGTTCGCCGCCCTGGCCCACCTGCGCCACCCCAACCTCTGCCGGGTGTACGAGTTCGGGGTGGATGAAGGCGGCCGGGCGTTCTTCACCATGGAGCTCGTCGAGGGGACCGATCTTTTTGAAACGGGCGGCAGGCTCGCCCCGGACCGCATCTACGAGATAGCCGTCGGCGTCCTGCGCGCCCTGGACTACATCCACACCCGGGGGTACATCCACCACGATCTCAAGCCCGAGAACATCCTGCTTCGCCGGGGAGTCGAGGGGGCCGAGGGCGTGGTGCTCACCGATTTCGGCCTGGCGGACCAGGAGGATGACGAGGAGCCTGAGCTGCGCCGCACGGCGCCGGGGACGGTCAACTGCCTGGCGCCGGAAATCCTCTCGGGAGCCGCATACGACCACCGCGTGGACCTCTACGCTCTCGGGGTGAGCCTCTACTTCGCGGCCACCGGCGCCTACCCCTTCGACGCCGCCGACGGCCGGGAGGTCATCCGCCGCCACCTGACCCTTCCCCCGCGACCGCCCGGCGAGCTGAACCCCGACCTGCCGGAGCCGCTGGAGCACCTCATCCTGCGCTTGCTGGCGAAGAGGCCGGATAAGCGCTTCCGGGACGCGAACACGGTCATCCGGGCCATCAACGCCTGGGCCGGGCGGTCCTTCGAGTACCAGACGCCCTCCACCGCCGAGAGCTTCCTCCTGGCGCCCCGGATCGTCGGTCACGACGCCCTGTTCGAGGAGGTGCTCCGCGAGGTGACCGAGCCGCTGGGGGGGCTCGTCGTCATCCAGGGGGAGGCCGGGGCCGGCAAGAGCAGGCTCCTGCGCGAACTGCGCTACCGCTGCCAGTTGGCCGGCGCCGACGTCTGGTTCGTCGAGCTGGGCGCCTCGAGCGATCCCCTGGGCGAGCTCATCCGCCGTATCGCCCACTCGACCGTGGCGGGGCCGGAGCTCCGCCGGGAGGCCGGACCGGTGCTGGCGCGGTGCTGGCCGCCCCTGGCTGGGCTGTGGGGGGTAAAGCCCGCTCCCGCCCTGGGTCCGGACGGCGAGGTCGAGCGGCTCCTGCGGACGACCGCGGGCCTCTTGGACAACCTGGGCCGGGCCGTGGTCTTCGACGGCGACACGGAGGGCGCGCTGGAGACGGCGAGGAGGCTCGGGCAGCTCTGCCAGCGGGTACCGGTCATCGTCACCACCGAGGAGGATAACCCGCCGGGCAAGGTCTACCACCTCGCCCCCCTGGACGGGGCGCGGGTCGCGGAGCTCATCGAGTCCATGCTGGGCGAGACGCCGCCGCGCGGGCTGGCGTCCTTCGTCCACCGGACGGCCGGCGGCAACCCCCTGTTCATCGCCGATACCCTCCGTCAGCTCATGGACTCGGGAGAGCTCCGTCGGCGGCACGGATCATGGGAGGTGGACCTCCTCGGGGCCGAGGCGGCCGGCGTGCCCCGGGAGATACGGGGGCTCACCCTCCGGCGTCTGCGCGGGTTGAGTCCGGCGGCCAGGACGACCGCGGAGATACTGGCCCTGGCCGCATGGAAGCCGACCCTCGAGGAGCTGGGGGCCCTGGTGGACGACCCCGGCCAACTAGCCGGTGCGCTTCGCGAGCTGGGCTCGAAGGGCCTGCTGCAGATGCGTTCGGGGAATCGCCCCGCCCTCGTGACCACCTCGCTGGCCCGGACGCTGCGCGATAACTGCGACCGCGCCACGATGCTGCACGACCGCCTCGCCGATTTCCTGGAGTCCGGGAACCGGATGTATGCCCCACACGGCTACCACCGGCTCTACGGCAGCGACCGGGGGAAGGCGGTGCGGGGGGGTCTGGAGTACGTCAACCGTCTGGTGGAGCTGGGCGGCTTCACCGAGGCCCGGGGGGCGTTGGCCTATATACGCACCGTCGCCCGGGGCGCCGACCTGGTGCGGGTGGAGCTGTTGGCGTCGAAAGTCCACCGCCGTCTGGGGGAGACCGGTCGGGCGGCGGCTGCGGCTTTCCACGCCCTCGAGGGGAGCCGGGGACGGGAGCGGGGCGAGGCGTACCTCGAGCTGGGCCGGGCCACGGCGCACCAGGGGCGGTACGAGCAGGCTCTGGGGTACTTCGATGCGGCGCTCATCTGTACCGACGATTCCCTGTTCACCCTGGGCACCGGCGCCGAGCGGGTAAAGGTCCTCCTCGAACTGGGGCGGTTCGACGAGGCCCTGGAACTCGGCGGGGCGCTCACGAAGCGGGCGGGGAGCCTCGAATACCCCGAGAGCTGGTTCGTCCGCGAGGTCCACGCCAGAGCCCTTTTCCTCGCCGGGAGGCTGGCCGATGCGGATCACGCCTACCGGGCTCTCTACCGTCAGGCCCTTGGCGCGGGGGACTTCCCCGGACTTTGGAGCGCCGGGCGTGGGCGGGGGCTGACTCAGCTTTCCCTCGACCGCAACCGTCGCGGGCTGGCGCTGCTGCGCAACTCCTGCTGGCTGGCGCTCCAGCGCGCCGACGCCCTCAACACCGTCCTCGCCGTCGTGCCCTTGGCGGTGGGGTATCTGGTGAATCTGCGGCCCCGCCGGGCAATAGCGGCGCTGAAACTTGGCCGCGACGAGATAGAGCACCGGCCTCTCCCCCCGTTGCAGGTCGAGCTCTACACCGGTCTCGCCAACGCTTACCGCTACCGGGGGGACCTGGGTCGCGCCGCCCACTACGCGGGTAGGGCCGTAGAGCTCGCCGAGGAATTCGAGTCGGTCCGCCTGCGCTGGTCGGCCCTCTTCACCCGGGGGATGGTCCGGCTCGAGCTGGGGGACTGGATCGGGGTGGAGGGGACGCTCGACCGTCTGAAGGACGCCCCGGAGCACCTCGGCGCCCTGCTCGGGGGGCGTCTCGCCTGGGAGCGAGGGGATTTCGGCACGGCGCGGTCCGAGCTCTTGAAGGCCCTGGGCGGGTCACCGCTGCCGGTGGCGCTGCCCGAATGGGACACGGCCAGGGGGTACCTGGCCCGGGTGGAGATGGAGGCGGGCAACCTGGGTCCCGCCGAGGAGCTTCTGGAACCGGTGGACGAGGGTACGCCGACGGACCTGGGTCAGCTCGAGGGGCGTCTCGCCCTGGTCGAGTTCTACCTGATCCAGAACGAGACGGATTACGCGGTGCAGCTCCTCCGAGGCGCCGTGAGGGCCAGCGGCCGGGGCGGTCTCGTGGACCAGTTGCGCCGCGGTCTGCACCTGGCCGCTCGGCTGGCGGAGCGACAGGGCGACGCCGACTCCCGCTCCAGGCTGCTCAGGGAGGCCCGGCGGCTGTTGCGCTGGATGGTGCACCGTCTCCCGCGGGGTGCGCGTGACGGCTTCCTCGCCCGCCAAGAACCGGCCGGCCTGCGGGCGGAGGAGCCCTGACGGTCGGCCACGGTCGGAGGAGGTTCCGCCGCGCGAATAGGGCCCCGAGGGGCCCTTTCCTGATGGAGCCCAAGCGGCCGTCACCGACGAGCCGGCACTTCCGCTTTGGATTACAGAAAAAGGGCCCCGGAGGGCCCTTTCCTGTCGGTGTCTCGGTTTGCTAGTACAGGGCCTTGACGGCGCCCCAGGAGGTCTCCTGGACGCCAGGAGTATCATCCCAGTAGCAGCGGAGCAAGAAGTCGCCGAAGAGGGTGGTCGGGGTCCATGAGCCCTGGTAGCCGGTCCAGTTGTGCGTCCCGGCCACCGCGTCCACGCCTATCGAGTCGGCGGACGGGTAGTTCCCGAGCTGCTGGAAGGCGATGTAGAAGACGGCGTCGGTCACGCTCACGGGCGGATCGGCGTCGATCCACTGGAAGACGCCGCCCGCGGTGAACTGCAGGAAC